>URZG01000088.1 GCA_900552325.1 uncultured Porphyromonadaceae bacterium
TGCGCGAGAAAACATGTTTGGGCAACTGCCGCCGGTTCTTGTTGATAAGCGAGTTGGCGGCCTCCACGATGTTCTGGGTGGAGCGGTAGTTCTGTTCGAGCTTGAAGATGCGGAGATTGGGGTAGGCTTTCTCTAGGTTGAGTATATTCTGTATGCTGGCGCCGCGGAAGGAGTAGATGCTCTGGGCGTCGTCGCCCACCATCGTCAGGGCGTTGGTGCGCTCGCACAGCTCCGTGACGATGCAGTGCTGGGCGAAATTGGTGTCCTGATACTCGTCGACGAGCACATAACGGAAGAATTCGCGGTAGTGGTTGAGCACGTCGGGGTTATCCTTCAGGAGCACATTGGTATAATAAAGCAGGTCGTCGAAGTCCATCGCTCCGGCCAGGCGGCAACGCTGGCGGTAGGCGCGGTATATGTCGACCGTCAGGGGGCGTCGGGCGTCCTTGTCGGCACGCATCAGGTCGGGCGATGCGGCGTAGGCCGCCGGCGATATGAGGGCGTTCTTGGCGTGGGAGATGGCGTTCTGCACTACCGACGGCTTGTAGATCTTGTCGTCGAGCTTCATCTCCTTTATGATGGTCTTTATCAACGCCTTGGAGTCGGCGGCATCATAGATGGTGAACGACGGTTTGAAGCCGATGCGGTCGGCGTGCGCGCGGAGCAGACGCGAGAAAATGGAGTGGAAGGTGCCCATCCACAGCCGCGAGGCAACCTGGTGCCCAACGAGCTGCTCTATGCGCTCGCGCATCTCGCGCGCGGCCTTGTTGGTGAAGGTCAGCGCCATTATGCGCCAGGGCTCGTAGCCGTGGCACAGGAGGTGCACTATCTTGTAGGTGAGCACACGCGTTTTGCCCGACCCGGCGCCGGCGATTACCAGCTGCGGGCCGTCGCAATAGACCACCGCCTCCCTCTGCTGCCCGTTGAGCCTCGAAAGGTAATCCTCCATCAGGCGAAACGGTTGGTGGATGGTTGGTATTCGAAGCCGCTGCGGGCCAGGGCGCCCTCCAGCTCGGCGCGGTCTACGCCGAGGTCGTCGCACAGTTCGTCGAGCGAGCCGTAATTGTCGCGGAGTTTGGTGTTTATGTAGCTCAGAAGTATATTGGGATCCTTAGGTAAATTGTCCATATCGTTATTTTTACGCAAATTTACGAAATTATACGGGCTTTTTCCGTTACCTTTGCGGTAAAAAATTATTTATATGGAATTTACCACAGATTATTTTTCCGATATAATTGAGAAAGGAATCGCAGCCATAGATTATCCCGCCGAGCCCCACGGGCTTTACGATCCGATACGTTACACCCTCGAGGGTGGCGGCAAACGTCTGCGCCCGGTACTGCTGATGGCTACGGCGGCCGCCTGTGGCCTGCTTCCCGAGAAGGTGCTGTCGCCGGCTATCGGTATAGAACTGTTCCATAATTTTACGCTTCTCCACGACGATGTGATGGATAACGCCGACGTGCGCCGCGGCCGTCCCGCCGTACACCGCCGCTGGAACAACTCCACGGCTATCCTGTCGGGCGACGCCATGCTCACTATGGCCACCCAGATGATGACCCGTTCGTCGGTGCGTCTGCTGCCCGGGGTTATGTATATGTTCAACCGCACGGCCATGGAGATATACCAGGGGCAGCAGTATGACATGGACTTCGAGGATCGACGCGACGTCACCGAGGAGGAATATCTCGAGATGATACGCCTGAAAACCTCCGTGCTCCTTGCCTGTGCCTGCTACCTCGGCGCTCTCCTGGCAGGTGCACCTGCCGAGGATCAGAAAGCGATGTATAGTTACGGCGAGAAACTCGGGCTGGCTTTCCAGCTGCGCGACGACTACCTCGACACTTACGGCGACCCCGCGATTTTCGGCAAGGAGATCGGCGGCGACATCATCAACCGGAAAAAGACGTGGCTCTGGATCATGGCCTCGCAGCGCGCCCCCAAAGAACTGAACGAGATTCTCGACAAACGGCTGTCAGACCATCTGCTGGTGGAGGAGGTAAAAGGGCTTTATGACCGCCTGGGACTTCCCGCGGAATCGGCGGCGCTGATTGACCGGTATGTGCAGGAAGCCGTAGCGGCGCTTCCCGCCACCCTCCCCGCCGATGCAATGAATTTCTTCAAGAACCTTGCACTGAATCTCTCCTCGCGCGAAAGCTGATGATTGATACCCACACACATCTCTACGACGAGGCTTTCCGCGCTGACGGCGAGACGTCTGCCGATGCCGTGCGTCGGGCCATCGGCGCCGGGGTGAAGCGGATGATTCTGCCGGGTTGCACCCCGGCCGATCTTCCGGAGATGTATCGCCTCCGGGAAGAATTTCCCGAAAATATATTTCTTGCCGCAGGGCTTCATCCCACCGAATTGCCGGAACCTGCGGCGGTTGATACGCAACTGGCTGGGATCGAGAATGAATTGCGCTCAAATCGCGGGCTGTATGTGGCGGTAGGGGAGATAGGTATGGACCTCTATTGGGATAAGTCGCGCCTTGAGGAGCAGAAGAGGGTTTTCGAGGCGCAGTGCCGTCTGGCCGCGGAGCTTGACCTGCCGGTGATAATACATTGCCGCGAGGCGCTCGACGAGACATTGGCGGTGCTTGCATCGCTTCCGCAGTTGCCGCGCGGAGTGTTCCACAGTTTTTCAGGAACTCCGGAGGATGTGGCGCGCATACGTTCGTCGGGCGATTTCTATTTCGGCATCAACGGCATTGTGACATTTAAGAAATCTACTCTTCCGGCAACTTTGCCGCACATCCCCTCCGACCGGCTCATGCTGGAGACGGATTCGCCATATCTCGCCCCTGTGCCCCGCCGCGGACGCCGCAACGAATCGGCCTATCTGCCGTACACCGCCGCCTGTGTGGCCGAGGCATTGTCGTTGACTCCCGAGGCCATCGACCGTCTGACTACTGAAAACGCCAGCCGCCTTTTTAATATATAGCTATGATATACCGGATTTTAAAACAGTTATTCCTTGCAGGTGCCGTTTTTGTCGCCTCAGCAGCGCTATCGGCACAGGAACTTACCGTGAAGCGCATGGAGTGCGATCTGATGGACCTCTCCGCCAAGAAATATGAACGCCGCGATCTCAATGGCGAACCCTGCGCCCTGGTGAAAGTGCAGCTCGATGGTCGCCCATTTTTCATCGACCGCACCGGCAAAGAACTCAGATAACCGCACCGACAATGATCCAAAGGCCAACAATTACTGAACAAATGCTCGGTTGCCTCTACGGGCAGGCTATCGGCGATGCACTCGGTCTGGGATCCGAGTTCATGCGCAAATCCAAGGTCGCTGATACATATCCCGACGGACTCTCCAGGTATGAGCAGATTATTCAGGATAACCATCGTTCCCGGTGGGAAAGAGGAGCATGGACCGACGATACCGATATGATGCTTTGTATCATGGATGGTTTTGACGACGGCAGATTTGACACGAACAGGATTGCAAAGAATTTTAAAAATTGGTGTGACAGTGACCCGATGGGGATAGGAAGCCATACATTGAAAGTATTGAGTATGGCGGACTATGTGGACTCTCCCGAGGAAGCATCGAAGCTTTGGTGGGAACTATCGCGCAGACAAAGTGCTGCAAACGGAGCACTGATGAGAACTTCTGTGGTCGGGCTTGCCAAAGATGATGTAGCTATTCAGGCCGAAACAATATGTAGGCTTACCCATTATGATCCCCGTTGCATAGGCGCATGTGTAATATGCAGTGAGATAATCAATAATCTGGTGTGGAATAACCGGGAACTATCATTGGATGATATTATCGCCTTATCTGCGAGATACGACACGAGAATAATCGAATGGGTTGAACTGGCATTTAAAAGTGGGGATATTTCGGCTCTTGAATTGGATGAACCGCATACCATGGGATATACCCTCCGGACGTTGGCCGCTGCTTTGTGGTGTTACACCCACTCTGCAGATTTTATTTCCGGATTATTGGCGGTTGTTAACGAAGGTGGAGATGCCGACACAAACGCAGCGGTGGCATGCGCCGTGTTAGGCGCGAAATTCGGAATCCAAAATATCCCGCCATATTACATCAACCATCTTTTCAACGAACCACTTTATCAGCGAAAAGTGACTGCTTTCATTGAAAAAGCCCTTGCATAATACGTATTACTGAAATCAATTAAATTTATCTTTAGGGGGGAATCCTTGGCGTGGCTGAGTCGGCTGAGAACTCCGAGGATTCTGATAGTTCGCAGGGGCGGACGATTGGCGGCGGGAGTCCAGGCGCGCTTTTGTCATTTGCTCGCGGATTCCGCCGTTTTTCAGGAAGTCGGATTTCTGACGTTCAATCAGGCGGTGAAGCAGTACATCGGCCTGATGTATGAGGATTATGGCTATATTGGCAACCGTTTCGTCGGTGCGGACGCGCACTGCCTCGCGGAAATATGCCGAATCATTGTTGTTCATGCATATCCTTCGGGTAATCAGCGCTTTTTCCTCATTTTTTGACCATTGGTGCAGATTACGCACCCTCAGATAGTCTTCGTAGTCAATAAGCAGTTCCTGGAGACTTGCTTTGGCCACGTTGGTGAGTTTGATTTCGGTTTCTTTAGACGTGGAGCCTGCCACACTGCCTTCGGCAATATTCTGTTTGCCGCTACGGGCTGCCTGAACCATCTGGTCGATGGTGCGGTCGCCTTTGGAAAGAAATCTCCCTGTGAAAATATATGTTATGTCATAGATGATTTCAGCGATTCGGTAGACTCGTAGGTTCCGATAGAATCCTTGCTGTGGAATAAAGGTTGTGTTCATAGAGAGAAAGTGTCAGAAGCGGGAGAGGATGGTGGCGATGGCGTGGGCGTCGTCGGGGGAGGTTGTGCGTGTGATCGGGAGGGACAGGATGCGGGTGGCCAGGGTTTCTGCTACGGGATGGGAGCGGGTGCCGAGTGTGTCGGCATAGCAGGGTTGCCGGTGTACGGGCACCGGGTAATGGATGTCGAAACCGATGGAGTTGTCCCGGAGGTAGTCGATGAGTTCCGGGCGGTCGGGTGTGGTGATGACGTACTGATGGAATACATGCTCCGCAGGGTCGGTTGGAATCTCCGGCAGGCCGATGCGCGGGGAATGTATCTCCGCATCGTATATGCGGGCCAGGTTGCGTCGGTAGTCGTTTTCGCGCTGCGTATAAGGAAGTTTTACGTTTAGCGCGGCGGCCTGGAGGGGATCCATCCGGCAGTTGAATCCGCAGTAGATGTTATGGTAACGCCGGGATGAGCCGTAGTTGGCCAGGGCGCGGACGGTTTCGGCGAGGCGCGAATCGGAGGTTGTTACCGCTCCGGCATCGCCGAGGGCGCCGATATTTTTGGTGGGGTAGAAACTGAAGGCTGCGGCATCGCCGAGATTGCCGGTGGATACCCCTCCGCAGGACGCTCCTATTGCCTGGGCGTTATCCTCGATAATCCTGAGGTTATGGCGCCGGGCTGTCTCCGCCAGTTTGTCGCTGAAACATACGCGGCCATAGAGGTGCACGGGCATTATGGCGCGTGTGCGTGGCGTTATCAGTGATTCCACAAGGCCGATGTCAAGGTTGTGGGTGTGCTCAGACGGCTCGGCAGTCACCGGTGTGAGTCCGGCATCGGTTATGGCCAGTACGGAAGCGATATATGTGTTGGCAGGTACTATCACCTCGTCGCCCGGCTTCATTTCGCCGAGCTCTATGTAAGCGCGGAGTATGAGGCGAAGGGCATCCAGTCCGTTGCTCACCGCCACGGTGTGCTTCGCCCCTGTGAGGCGGCACAGGTTCTCTTCGAGGCGATCCACCTCTTCGCCTCCTATAAAGCGGCCCGACAGTGCCACGCGGCGCTGGGCCTCGATTATTTCGTCGATGAACGGTGCGTTCACCGGAGTCAGGTCAAGGAAAGGATATTTCATCGTGAGCGGTGACGGATGTAGGTCTGAAAATCGGTATAGTCACGGATATAATCTTCTTCGGTGTAGATGTCCGAAACCAACACGAGCGCTATCGAGCCGGAGGAGAAATTCTTCATCTGCAGCCAGAGACCGGAAGGGACGAAAAGCCCCTGGAACGGCCGGCGGAGGGTGAACGTGCGGGTAGTCTCGCCGTCGGTAATCTCCACGTCGAAACTGCCGGAGGCCGCCATGATCAGCTCCATATCGCGCCGGTGGGCATGCGCTCCGCGTTCGGCGTCGGCAGGAACGTCATACACATAGAAAACACGTTTCACGGAGAAAGGTAATGATCCGTCGTTCTGTACCTCGGTAAGCATCCCTCGGTCCGATTCGTGGCGCGGCAGATCAATTAGCCTGCATTTCTTTATAGGGCTGTCTTTATACATTGTCAATGGCGTTTTTTTCGGCCAGGGAGCGGAACAGCTCGTATCGGCGTATGTAATCGGCTTCATCGTAGAGAGTGGAGGAGATAACTATTACGACGGAGTTCGTGGAAAAATTGTCGATTTCGCGCCACCACATCGGCGGCACGTACAGGGCGCGGTATGAACGGTTCATGTGGTAGCGGCTGCGGTTGCCGCGGCCGTCGTCGAGCACTACGTCGAAACTACCCGAAAGAGCTATTATGATCTCCTGTGAGGTACGGAACGCATGTCCGTCGCGAGTGGCGTTGCCCGGCACGTCGTAGAGCCAGTAGCAGCGCTCTATCGCGAAGGGGAGCTGGTCGTTGTCCTGGAGGAACGACAGGTTGCCGCGCGGGTCGTTTATTTTCGGCAGATCAATTATGTGTGGTTCCCGGAGATTATTCATGAGTTCGCAAGTTTCATCAGGTAAGCGCCGTAGTCGGTGTTGGCAAGTGCCGCAGCAAGAATTTTCAACCGGTCGCGGTCAATGAATCCTCGGCGGAACGCCACCTCTTCGAGTGCGGCCACATATAGCCCCTGACGCTTCTGTATGGCCTGTATAAAGCTTGATGCCTCCATGAGGGAGTCCACCGTGCCGGTGTCGAGCCACGCGAACCCGCGGCCGAAAATCTCTACGTCGAGGCGTCCGGCCCGCATGTAATGTTCATTGACGGAAGTGATCTCAAGTTCTCCACGCGCCGACGGTCTGATCGAGGCGGCCACATCCACCACATCCGGCGGATAGAAATAGAGGCCGGTGACGGCCTTGTCGCTTTTGGGATTCTGCGGTTTCTCCTCGATGTCGGTGGCTTTCCCGTCGGGGCCGAGGGTCACTACGCCGTAGCGGCGCGGATTCTGCACCGAGTATGCGAAGATGGTCGCCTCGCCGCGATTTTCGGCGGTGGCTATGGCCTGGTGCAGCATGGGGGTGAGCCCCTGGCCGTAGAAGATGTTGTCGCCGAGTACGAGCGCGGCGGCTTCGCCCGCGAGAAACTCCCAGCCTATGATGAACGCCTGCGCCAGCCCTTCGGGGCGCGGCTGCTCGGCGTAGCTGAAATTCACCCCCAGTTCACGCCCAGAGCCTAACAGGCGGCGGAACGCCGGGAGGTCTTCGGGGGTGGAGATTATCAGAATGTCGCGTATCCCCGCCAGCATGAGCACCGACACGGGATAATATATCATCGGTTTGTCGTAGACCGGGAGCAACTGCTTCGAGACTCCGAGAGTCATGGGATGCAGGCGTGTGCCGGCTCCTCCGGCAAGAACTATACCTTTCATCAGCGTGGCGTTTTTACAGGAAATCCTCGGTGCCTTCGGTTACGGCCTTGGTCCACTCCGTGTTGTCCATGCACCATTTTACTGTTTTCCGGATCCCTTCATCGAAGGGTGTAAAGGGGGTCCAATGAAGAGTGGCCGCGATTTTCGACGGATCGATGGCATAGCGCATGTCGTGGCCGGGACGGTCCTTGACGAACTCCACGAGCGACCGGTCGATTTTTTCAGGAGGAAGCGCCGACAGCGCGCGGTAACGCGGTTCCGATTCCACCAGACGGCGCACTGTGTCGATTATGCAATGCACCACGTCGATGTTCTGCTGCTCGTTGAAGCCTCCGATATTAAACACCTCGCCGGCTTTGCCGTAGTTGAGTACATCGTCGATCGCACGGCAATGATCCTCTACGTAGAGCCAGTCGCGGACGTTTTCGCCCCGGCCGTAGACCGGCAGCGGCTTTTCGTGGCGGATGTTGTTGATGAACAGCGGGATGAGCTTCTCGGGGAACTGATAAGGCCCGTAGTTGTTC
>URZG01000089.1 GCA_900552325.1 uncultured Porphyromonadaceae bacterium
AACTCCACCCTCATCTTCACCATCGAGGTGAAAGCCATCAAACCCTCCAACGCCGCCAAATAAACGCCGGCACCCATAAATCCATTTGCGGGGAGTTATTGCACTGAGCAATAACTCCCCGCGATTGTTTTTACTCCGGCTCCCTCTGTAGGGACGCTCCGTGGAGCGTCCGCAGAATAGCAGAATATGGGTGTGTTGGGGGAAGTTGATGGCGGACGCTCCACGGAGCGTCCCTACAGCCGAGGGGGATCAGAAGAGGCCGCCGTAGTCGGGGCGGGAGAGGCCGAGGTGGCGCCAGGCCAGGTCGGTGACTTCGCGGCCGCGGGGGGTACGCTGCAGGAAGCCCTCCTTGATGAGGAAGGGCTCGTAGACGTCCTCGATGGTGCCGGGATCCTCGCCGAGAGCGGTGGCTATGGTGCTCAGTCCCACGGGGCCGCCGCGGAACTTTGTTATGATAGTGGCCAGGATGCGGTTGTCGATCTCGTCGAGTCCGTAGCGGTCGATATTCAGTGCTTCCAGGGCATAGCGGGCTATCTCCGGGTCGATGGTGCCCGAGCCTTTTACCATGGCGAAGTCGCGCACGCGGCGCAGCAGCCCGTTGGCGATTCGCGGTGTGCCGCGCGAGCGCATGGCTATCTCGTGGGCGGCTTCACCGGTGCATTTTATCCCGAGGAGGTGCGCCGAACGGAGTATGATGCGCTCCAGCACCTCGTGGTCGTAGTATTCCAGGTGACAGTTGATGCCGAAACGTGCGCGCAGCGGCGCAGTGAGGAGTCCCGAGCGGGTGGTGGCTCCCACGAGGGTGAACGGCGAGAGGGTCAGCTGCACCGAGCGCGCGCCGGGGCCCTTGTCGATCATGATGTCGATACGGTAGTCCTCCATCGCCGAGTAGAGGTATTCCTCCACCACGGGCGACAGTCGGTGTATCTCGTCGATGAAAAGCACATCGTTCTCCTCCAGCGAGGTAAGGATGCCGGCAAGGTCGCCGGGCTTGTCGAGTACCGGGCCGGAGGTCACTTTGAAACCCACCCCCAGCTCGTTGGCGATGATGGCCGAGAGTGTGGTTTTCCCCAGTCCGGGAGGGCCGTGGAGAAGGAGGTGGTCAAGCGCCTCGCCGCGCATACGGGCCGCGGCCACGAACACGCGCAGGTTCTCCACTACCTTTTCCTGCCCGGCGAACGATTCGAAGCGGCCCGGACGGAGCGCGCGCTCGAAGTCCTGGTCGGAGCGTATCGCCTCGGAGCGGATGTCGTAGTCTTCGTTATCCGGGGTTATGTCGGAGGTATTCTTCATTTTTTAGCTTTCTTTCCTGATTTCGATGGTGCGGCGGGAGCCGGAAGATCGTGTGGGGGGAATCGCAGGGTGTCGGGGTTGTCGATCATTCCGGCGCGTATCATCCCCAGCGAGTCGGCGTAGCTCAGGCGGTCATCCTCTTCGAGAAGCTGTGACGGCGATGGAGTTCCGCCGGCCGGCACGCTGAAGGTGAGGCGTCCGAGGCGTGCCTTGGAGATCCCTTTGCGGAATACGTTGTCGATCTGCTGCACGAGGTTGATGCGGGTGTTGTCGGCGATCTGCTGGCGCTGACCCACCATGCCGGGTTTGACCTTGGCGCCGCCGAGCCGCACCTTCATTTTGTCGGGGTTGCCGCGCAGGTTTATGCCGAATTTGAAGGGGATGGGCGATTTGAGTACCGACACGTGGTAGTCCATGTTCATGGCCATGTCGTTGTGGCCCATCACCCCGAGCTGGTAGCGGTCGATGTTGAACATGAAGGGATACACCTCGATGGCCGAATTCTCGATTACGGCCTCCACGGCCATGTGGTCGATCATGTTGCGGTTCTTGTTGCGGAACAGCAGCCATTTCGATACGGTCTTGAACGTTGCCGGATCCATGAGCACCAGGGAGTCTCCCTCGATGCGCAGGGCGGCGCGCAGGCTGGGTATGTTGATGTCCATGTTGGGGTGCAGGTCGGTGGTCACGGCGATGTCGGCGTTGACCGTGCCGGCGAAGTTGGCCATCATGGGCATTATGGAGTCGATTGCCGGAATGAGCGAGGCCAGCCTGTCGAGGCGGAAATCGTGTACCTTCATTCCGAGGCCGAACTGCAGCGAGTCGGGGCTTGCCGCCGAATAGAGGCCGTTGACCCCGATGGAGCCTATGTCGGTGCGTGCCGAGAGATTGCGCAGGTTCAGCGCTCCGTCGAAGAGGAGGAGGTTGCCGCGGAAATCATGGAGCACCATGTCGGAGTATAGGATGTTGGCGGCGTTCACGCGCAGGTGGGCGTCGATGTTGTGCGGCAGCAGCAGCGGGCCGGTGGAGGTGGTGTCGGCCATTGTGGCGAGGCGTTCGGCCTGGAGATCGTCGTTTTCGGCGCCCCACATCATCGTGGAGTCGGTCTTAGCCGAGATGGCGGCTCCGGCGAAGAGCGCGTGCACTATCTCGTTGACGTTTACGGTGTCGGACTGCAGGCGCAGGTCCATGCGCAGGGTGTTGTTGCGGCGCGAGGTCAGGGCGCGGCGCAGGTTGGAGAGGGTGCCGTTGACCAGAAAATCGGACTGCCCGGCCTGCAGGCCGGTGTTGGCCAGGACTATGGAGTCCTGGTTGAAGGTCATGTTGAAGTTGTACACACGGTTGCGCAGGGGTAGGATCGGGGTGACGAGGCGTCCGCGTTCGGCCTTGACGTGGCCCGAGAAGTCCCAGCGGCGCAGGAACCGTTTTTCCTGGCGTGACAGCTCGAAGTCGACATTTTCCTCGGGAGTGGCGGCCTGCAGCGAGTCGGCGCGGGCTTTCAGGCGCTTGGCGCGGGCCTGGCGCTCCTCGGCGGAGAGTCCGGCGGCTGCGGCGCGGCGTGCTGCCGATGCTTCGTTGAGATGTATGTTCAGGGCGGCTTCGGCCTTTGTGAGCGATACTTTTGTAAGGGCCTGCCCGAACATCATCCGGGCGGCGGCGATACGGAGATCCATCAGCGGCGAACGGCCTTTTCCGCGGAAACGGCGCAGGGAGGCCCCGATGGAGGCGTCGCGTAGCCGTGCGTGCATGGTGTCGGCCGGAGCGTCGAATTTGAGCCGTGCCACGGTGAGCCGTCCCCCGAATGGATTGATCTCCGAGGTGTCGGCTGATGCGGCGCGGTTTGCGGTGCCGATGCCGGCGCGGAACGATGACATCTCGAGATTCATACCCATGCCGTTGGCGGCCAGGGTGTCGATTTCAAGCGATACCTGGAGCAGCGAATCCACGCGCTGGCCGTTCTGGGCCACAAACCCCTCGTTGGTGCCGAAACGCAGAGTTGCGTGCCGGGCGTAGGCCGTCATCACCCCCTGGGCGTCGGCATGGAGTCCGGTGAGAGTCAGCTCGCCGTCGGCTCGCATACGGTGGAAATTCTCGCGGTTGAGGTAGCTCTGACGCAGGCGGAATGTGGAGTGTCCCTGCAGGAGGCCGGATATCTGCACCGGAATCATGGCGCGCAGACGCGCCGGGAGGCGCCCGATGTCTATCCTGCCGGTGAACTCGCCGTTGACGAGGGGGTCGGTCATCACCTCGGTGACTTTGGCCGAAAGCGACAGGTCTACGGCTTGCCCGCGTACACGCAGCCCATGTACGGCGAACTCCGAGGCATCGGGTTTCTCTCCGTCGAAATCCACGGCTACGAGAGCCTCCACATCTGTGGATCGGTTTCCGTCGCAGACCACCGAGGAGGGCTGGATGTCGAGACGCGCCTCGAAAGAGGGGAGGTGAGCCGAGGCGGAGGTGTCGGCGGCGTTCCAGGGTTTGGTGAGTGTGACGTGCAGACTTGGGCGCATGTCGGTGGTAATACCGCGGGTATATGCCTCGTATTCCGCAGGCACATGGCGCAGCAGGGTGTTCACGGGGATGTCTGTGAAGGCAAGCCGGAGTTCGTTGATGACGCACCCGTCGGAGAAGTCGACTCCGGCGTTTATGACCGAAGTGATGGAATCGACACTGAAACTGAAATCGTCCACACTTAGCGCCAGCGGTGACTCCGGACACCAGTTTACGGAGCCCATCCCGCCGAAGCCGAGAGAGGAGAAACGCAGCTGCTCGAGAAGCGGCGACACTGCATCTCCTTTGAAATTGAAATGGTAACGGGGGGCATCGGCGCCGCGCATCGCCATCTTCTCCAGGTTGACGGTGAAGTCGGAGGCTTCGGCGGTGTCGGCGGCTGCCGTGCGGTAGCGCACCGTGGCGCGGTCTATGCCGAAACGGTTTATGGTTATGGATGGGAGTGAGAGCGCCGAGGTGTCGGCCTCCTCCGAGGTCGGGAAGATGTCGAAGTTGGAGCGTCCGTCGGGTGTGGCCACGAGATTGGCGTCTATGCCGTGGAAATCAACGTCGTAAAGCGATATGTCGCCTTTGAGGAGCGGCAGCACGTTGATACCTCCGCTGAATGAGCCCAGCGAGAGGAGGCGGCTCCAGTCGGCGGGGAGGGTGGAGGCCACGGAGTCGGGCACATTGTCGAGCGAACGTGAGATGATCCGCAGGGAATCCACCTCCACGGTCATTTTCGGGAAAGTATGCCAGAAAGTCAGCTCCACACGCTTCACCCGCAGGTCGGCGTCAAGGTATTTCGATGCCTGCTCCTCCACCAGCGGCGTGAGGCGCCCGGGGGTGAGAATCCACACTATCAGTGAGCAGATGAGCACGAAAAGCCCCGCCGCCACAGCGGCGGCGATGCCTGTCCATTTCAGGATGCGCCGCCACAGGGGCTTGCGCGGTTTTTTTCCGCCGCCTGTTGCAGCGGAGGTATCGTCGGGCATCGGCTGCGGTGGCTGTTCGGCACACCCGTCGGCAGGGATTTTACGGAAATCGGTCATTACGTTATGGGGTTAGTGTGGATGGCGGTTTTATACTTTTCGTGGCTTGTCGTCGGGCGGAGGGGAACCCGCGGGGCGCACTGTGATGTGGAAGCACGACTGTTTGCGCTCGTAGACGGCCCAGCAGCGTCCCCGCGAACGCATCTCCGCCACAATCTCGCCGAGCAGGTTTTTCAGGTCCTCCTGAGTGCGGTAGGGGCCGCCCGACCGGTTGCAGATGAACTCGGAGTAGGAGATGTCGAACGTCGTGCCGTAGAGGTGGGCCGAGGAGTCCACCGAGTTGCGGTTGCGTCTGCGCAGCTGTCGCACAAGCGAGGGGGTGCGGAGCACGGAGGTCACCTTTATGCGGTAATCGCCTCCGCCGCGTGCCGCCAGGGTGTCGCGGAAAGCGCGCCCTATGTCGTGGAGCAGCCCCCTTGCCTCAGGTACCAGATATGGCACCGAGTGGGTGAGATTGTCGAGATAGAAATCCTCGCAGGTCTGTATGCGGCTGAGTTTCTCGCCGGCGCGCCATGCCGACCGCAGCCCGTCGAGCGGCTCGATCCCCGTAACGGCGGCGGCTTCCAGATGGAGGTAATTGCTGTCGGAGAAAGCGCGGCGCAGCGAGCCTGCCGGCAGAGGGGTGATGCGGAGCTTCACGCAGTCGCGCCCGGGCATGGAGTCGAGTCGCGCCGTGTGTGGATTGCGCGCGGCGGCGGTGTCGGCCGGGGTGAGGATCTCAAGAATCTGCAGATGGCTCAGCGGGGCATCGAGGGTGTGGTTCTCGGAGCTTCCTGCGCAGCCAACCGCGCACCGGCTCACGCCGAAAAGCGTGACTGCGGCGAGCACACACATTATTATATTAAGCACTATGTGGGCGGTGCGCTGGTTCATAGGGCGGCGCAGCCCCCGGCGGCAGTGTTTTCGGCCTCGGCCTCAATGAAATCATGGAGACGGCTGCAGCCCCCTTCGAGGAGGTCCAGCACCAGCTCGAATCCTTCGGAGCCCTCGTAATATGGGTCGGGCACATAATCGTAACCTTTGAGCGGATCAAGGAACCGGCCCATCGGGAGGATTTTCCGCTCGTCGTCGGGTGTGGGAGCCAGTTCGCGGAGGTCGGCGATGTTCTGGGCGTCCATCCCCACGATCCAGTCGAAACGGCTGAAATCCGCCGGGCGTATCTGGCGGCAGCGGTGCGTCAGTTCCAGGCCGCGCTCGCGTGCGTGTACGCGCATACGTTTGTCGGGGAGCTGTCCCACGTGCCAGCCGCCGGTGCCGGCGGAGTCGACCTCCCAGAGGGCGCTCTCCCCCTTTTCGTCCAGGAGTGAGCGCATCACTCCCTCCGCCGCCGGAGAACGGCAGATATTGCCCAGGCACACAAACAGTACGCGCCGTCCGCGACGGCAGTTGTCGGATTCTATATATTCTTCGTTAAAAGGCATAATCAATGATGAGTCAGTAGGGACACTCCGCGGAGTGTCCGGAATAAAATTGAGCGGTCGCGAAACGACAAAGGCGGCATGTGGTCAATTTCTGTACACCGCCTGCGCTTCAAAAGCATCGGCTTTCGACTCACAAAGATACTAAATATCGGGTGAAACGCCATGTATCCTCTTTCAAAAATATCACCGCAGGGCTATGCTTTTTATCATTTTTTCACACCATAATTCTCTTTTTTGGCATTTTGCCCCGAAAAATTTTGTTAAGGCCTCATTTTTTTTTGGAACTTTAAAAAAATATACATAATTTTGCCAACATCAATTCAGAGAAGAGATACTCATTTATCAACTAAATATTTTATAGAATGAAGAAATTCTACACACTTATGGCTGCTGCCGCTGTGACCGTTTCTTCGGTTTCGGCTCAAAAGGTTGCCCCTGTAAATGTCTTCAACGACAAACCGGTGAAGATGGAGAATAAGGCTCTTCTTCCTACTAAGAAGGCTTCCCTCAATGCTGTTAAGGCTGCTCCTACCGTTCAGGATATGACAGGGAAATATATCCTTTCCGGGACTCTTAACGACGCTGGCTTCGTGAGCGAATTTGAAATCACTGACCAGAACAACACCGAGGGTACTGTGACCATCAAAGGACTCGTGTTCTCGGATACTGATGATATAACAGCCTACGGCATTGTTGCTCAGGATGGTTCTGCATGGGGATTCCGTATTCCCGGTAATGGACAAGTAACGCTTTTCTCTCAAAATAATTCCGACTACAAACTGTATCTTTTTGATGCAGAGGGTAAGCGTGAAGATGGCTCCACAGGTCCGACTCTTTATATAGATGATATAGATTTTATCTATAATGCCGAATCTGAGGTCTTCGAGATGAACATCAATCTTCCGACGATTGGTTTCGCATGGGTTAATTCTTCGATGCGTGGCAACTGGATTATAGCTCCCGAGGTGCTTGTTCCCAATGGTACGCTTACAGCTACTGAATACATCTCGGAGACCGAAACCGAAGCTGCGTCATATTCCGTTTATGGCAAATATGAAAGCCGTTTCGGCAAAGAGTCTCTCATCATCTCCAATATCGGAGGGATGGGTACAGCTCTTACGCTTCAGATTGCTGACGGCAAGGGAACTGCCTTGAACGCACAGGCAGATGAGATTCCTGTTAGCCAGAATCCTGACGGCTCTTATGTATATGCACCGTTCTATTATATGAACGTCGATGATGAGTCCGGCTATAAGGTTGTAGCTGACTGCTACAACAATGCTGACGGTAAGACCGAAGTGATCTTTGGCGAAACCATGCTGGCATATAATGACGAGTATGGATGGGCAATGCGTCTCGACAACGCTAAAATAGTATTCAATAAGTCCTTCCTTTCTGCTATCAAGAACGTAAGCGCTGACTTCGACGAGAACGCTCCCGTTGAATACTTCAACCTCCAGGGCGTACGCGTAGAGAACCCCGCAAACGGCCTCTACATCAAGCGTCAGGGCAACAAGGTTGCCAAAGTTATCCTCTGATAACTTCGGTTTACCGACCCACGAATCTGACAATACCAGTCAAGATTAAATAAGGCGAAGCTCCTCCGGCCTCCGTGGCCAGAGGAGCTTCGGTACGTTTTGCCCGCCCCTTTTCCTCTTTCCCACGGAATAATTCTAATATCCCTACCGGAGAATTTCGTCTCTCATGGATTTAACGGAGCAGTCGTCAACGGTCTTTGCGGAAAGGTATCCCAACGGGGATAGGGCCGAGACTGTAAGTGGCAAATCTTCGGATCAATGTAGCCGCGGAGCGCCCTATCGGTCGAAATACCACAAAATCCCGATATCATGCTCTCGGCCT
>URZG01000090.1 GCA_900552325.1 uncultured Porphyromonadaceae bacterium
AAGATCATGCCGTTCCTCGGTGTGGCATACGTGATCGCCGGTATGGCGTCGCTGGGTCTGCCGGGCCTTTCGGGCTTCGTGGCCGAGATGACGATCTTCGTCGGTTCGTTCGAGCACACCGATATGTTCCACCGCACCTTCACCATCATCGCCTGCTGCTCCATCGTGATCACCGCGGTCTATATCCTCCGCGTGGTCGGGAAGCTGCTCTTCGGCCCGGTGCAGGACAAACACCACCTTGAGCTCACCGACGCCACATGGTGGGAACGCCTTTCGGCCATCACGCTCATCGTGTGCGTGGCAGGTATCGGCTGCTTCCCCGAATTCTTCGAGTGGCTCATCCGCTTCACGTTTAACCCTGAAATCTTCCATGCTATCGGCATGTAATGATGTAGAATAGCAATACCAATATGGATTACTCACAGTTTCTGGTAATGCGGCAGGAGATAGCGCTCCTCGTAGTGTTCCTGCTCGTCTTCCTCTATGACACTTTCATGCCTAAAAAGGCACTCAAAGGCACATCGTGGTTCGCGGTTGCGGCTTTCGCGGTCTACACCGCCTGGTGCTTCCTTTTCCCTGTGACGCAGGATGTGCAGGCTTTCGATGGAATGTACGTCACATCCAAGGTGTGCGCCCTGATCAAGAATGTGCTCAATGTCGGCGCCCTCATCGTGCTGGTGCAGTCGACCACCTGGTCGGCCACCGACGAGCAGGCACAGCGCCGCGGCGAGTTCTACGAGCTTCTGCTGGTTACGCTCTTCGGCATGTACCTGATGATTTCGGCACGTCACTTCCTGGTGTTCCTCATCGGTCTGGAATCCGCCTCGCTGCCCCTCGCTGCTATGGTGGCGTTCGACAAGAACCGCTATGAGAGCCATGAGGCCGCAATCAAGTATATGCTCACCGCCGTGTTCTCCTCGGCCGTGTTCATGATGGGTCTGTCATTCGTATACGGTCTGACCGGCACGATGTATTTCTCCGGCATCGCTTCGGCTCTCACCGCTGAAGGCAACTCCGCGCTGCTGATCTGCGCTCTGGCATTCGTAATCTCGGGTATCGGCTTCAAGCTGTCGCTCGTGCCGTTCCATCTCTGGACCGCCGACGTCTACCAGGGTGCCCCCACCTCCGTAACCTCCTACCTTTCGGTTATCTCCAAAGGTGCTGCCGCTTTCGCCTTCATGGTGGTGCTGGTGCAGTGCTTCGGCGCTTTCTATGCCGAAGTGTGGGAATGGATGCTCTATGCGCTGATTATACTCACCATCACCATAGGTAACCTTTTCGCCATCCGTCAGAAGAACATGAAGCGCTTCCTGGCCTTCTCGTCCATCTCGCAGGCCGGTTACATCATGCTCGGCATCGAGGGCTTCAGCTCCGTGGGCATGGGCGCGCTGGTGTTCTACGTACTGGTCTACATATTCTCCAACCTCGGCGCCTTCGGTGTGATCGGGGCTATCGAGAACAAGACCGGCAAGGTGTCGATGACCGACTACAACGGTCTGTCGCGCACCAATCCGTGGCTTGCCTGCTCCATGATGCTGGCAATGTTCTCCCTGGCCGGTATCCCGCCGTTCGCCGGCTTCTTCAGCAAGTTCTTCATTTTCACCTCGGCCATCAACCAGGGTTCGGTTGCGATCTATATCCTCGTGCTGATAGCGCTGATCAACACCATCATCTCCCTCTATTATTACCTTCTGGTGGTCAAGGCTATGTATATCTCGCCCGAAGAGCCGCAGATCGCCACCTTCCGTTCCACTTTCGCCGAACGCCTGGCAATGTGGGTATGTGTGGCTGGCATCATCGGTCTCGGTATCGTAAGCTGCTTCTACAACAGCATCTACGAGATTACCGCCGGAACCGACCTCTTCGCCGCTATCCCCTGATATTCCTCTGTTGACAAGATATGAAATGGAGCGCATCGCCCGGCGGTGCGCTCCTTCATTTTATATTAATTAATGAATGATGTGTATGTGTACGCTGACTTGTGCAAATAAAAATGTTGTGTATGTTTGTGCGTTGGTTTGAGATTCAAATATTTTACCGCTAAAAAAGTAGTCCGATATACTCTTTAGTCACATTATGCATTTTGGGTAGAGTCAAACGTCAGGGTAGGGTGACGGCGAGGATTACGCGCTGGTAGAAGGTGAAGGCGTCGGGGGTGACGTGGAAATCGAGTCCGGCGCGGAGTGTGACGTAGCGGTTGCGGAGCACATTGGCGTAGATGTCCGTGCGGTTGTAGAGCCAGGCCTGGTAGAACGGCTCCCCCTGGTAGAGATCGGAGCGGAAGGGGATGTAGGACGGTTGCTGGCGCCCTCCGGCATAGAAGGTGTTTTTCAGCCCGAGCCACCGCCATTCGGCGCAAAGCTCCACCCAGGCGCCGAGCGGTGTCTTCCATTCGTTGCCCGAGGCGCGGTTGCGTTCGAGGGTCAGAAGGGGGCCGGCGCGCATTATGAGCGAGTCGAGCGGTGTGCGTCCCTGCAGGTTCACTCCGGCATAGGGGTTGACCACGAAGTTATCCACGATGTGCTGGTCGGCCGGAGCGTCTTTTTGTAGGGCGAAATGGTTCATCATGGCGTATCCCCCGATGAAGAACGGGTTGCCGTGACGCGGATGCCAGCGCGTGTGCACTACAATGTTGAACGCTTCGCGCTGCGTGCGGCTCTGCATCCCGCGCCAGTCAACGTAAGCCTCGGCGAAGCCCGACGGGCGGCGGTACTGAACCAGCAGGCCGCGAATGTTGTGCTGATGGTAGACAAGGGAGTCGCTCCACAAAAAGCCGGGCATCTCTTCGGTGAGCTGCCGCCGTGGAAACATACCCATCGAGAAGCTCCAGGGCGATTGTGTCTCGGAGCCGTCACGCCTGAAATAGAGGGTCGGTTCGAGATGATAGTCGCGCCATCCCGACCCCACAGGCTGGTTCCACACCACACCGCCGGCTATGCGGCCGGCGGTGCCGAAACGCAGCCCCACCTCGGGGGCAAGGGAGGTGAAGAGGAAGGTCTTGGTGTCGGTATAGCGGTTAGAACCCTCGCGGTTGTCGAAAACGGCGTCAAGCTCCACCGCCCAGGTAGGGCTTATCTTGTTCTCGGCGCGGAGGGCAGTGAGCGCTGTCAGGAGCGCCAGCAGAAGGGATAGTCTTTTCACGGGAGGATGCCGGGTGTCAAACGATTTTTGAAGAGGATTCCGGGCGGGCGGGGGGCGTGTCGGTCTGGCCGGGGCGTTTCATCTTCAGTTTCAGTTCGTCGAATCCCTTGCCGTAGACGCCGTTAACCTGCGCCTGCGATATGAGGGCATCCTTGTCGATGGATTTGATAATGCGGAATATGGTCACGGATTCGATCTTGCGACACATCACCAGAAGCACTTTCACCTCTTTTTTCGAGTACCAACCCATGCCGGAGAGCACCGTGCAGCCGCGGTGCGCCTCATTGTTGATGGCGGTGGCGATCTCCTCCCATTTGCGCGAGAAGATGGTGAACTGCACGGCCATGCGGTTGGTGTTGATGATCATGTCGGTCACGAACGGGATGATGAACAGCGTCACCAGGCCGTAGACGAGTGCGGGCACCGCCTCGGCGAACTCGAAGTCGGGGATGAACACGAATTTCAGAAGAACCGAGGAGGAGATGATCGAGAGGTCGAAATATACCATGGCGCGTCCAACCGATACGTTGGAGACCTTCGACGCCACCGCCGCCACGATATCGGTGCCGCCGGTCGAGCCGTTGTGGATGAACACCAGCCCGAGCCCAAGACCGCAGAGCACGGCTCCGATGATGACGTCCATGAAGGTCTGTCCCACCACCGGCGGAGTGCGGAAAATGGGCTGGAGCACCGCGAAGAGTATCGACACCACCAGCACACCGAATAGGGTGCGGATCACGAACGTGCGCCCCACGATGCGGAAGGCGAAAGCCAGCATTACCACATTGGCGGCGAAAATAGTCACGGAGTATGGTACATGAAAGCCGAAAAGGCCCATTGAGATCATATCCACAACCTGGCTCACACCAGCCATGCCGCCGATCACCACCTTTTCAGGTGCCGTGGCGATGAAAGCGTTGAAGCCGAAGGCATACATCGCAATACCGAAAATAATAAAAAGGTAGTCCCGGGCCTGTAGCCAGAGTTTTGGGCGGTCGATAGTCATCTTTTTAAGGTAGATTCTTAGGTTAACAGGGGCAAAGTTACATTTTTTTTAGAAATAAAGTTATAGATTCCAAAAAAATCACATCACCTGTGCTTGTTGTGAACATCAGGCGAAAAAAGAGATTGTAAAGAGTAGCTCCGTTTATGAATTTTTTTTCGTAAATTTGCAGCACGAAACTTCAACTAATCACTCCATATCAAAATGGTAAACTACAAAGACCTCGGCCTGGTGAACACCCGCGAGATGTTCGCCAAAGCCATCAAAGGGGGCTACGCTATCCCCGCTTTCAACTTCAACAACATGGAGCAGCTCCAGGCCATCATCAAGGCTGCCGCTGGAGAGAAATCGCCCGTAATCCTCCAGGTTTCCAAAGGTGCCCGCAACTATGCCAACGCTACCCTCTTGCGCTACATGGCTCAGGGTGCCGTAGCATACGCCAAGGAGCTGGGCTGGGAGCACCCCCAGATTGTTCTGCACCTCGACCACGGCGACAGCTTCGAGCTTTGCAAGGACTGCATCGACAACGGCTTCTCTTCCGTGATGATCGACGGCTCGCACCTCCCCTACGAGGAGAACGTGGCCCTCACCAAGAAAGTAGTGGATTACGCACACCAGTTCGACGTGACTGTCGAAGGTGAGCTCGGCGTTCTCGCCGGCGTGGAAGACGAGGTTTCCTCCGACCACCACACCTACACCGACCCCGCCGAAGTGGTTGACTTCGCCACCCGCACCGGCTGCGACTCCCTGGCTATCTCCATCGGTACCAGCCACGGCGCATACAAGTTCACTCCCGAGCAGTGCACCCGTAACGAAGAGGGTATCCTCGTTCCCCCCCCACTGGCTTTCGACGTACTCGACGGCGTGATGAAGGAACTTCCCGGCTTCCCCATCGTTCTCCACGGTTCCTCCTCCGTTCCCCAGGAATATGTGAAGACCATCAACGAGCTCGGCGGCAAACTCCCCGACGCCATCGGTATCCCCGAAGAGCAGCTCCGCAAGGCCGCCAAGAGCGCCGTTTGCAAAATCAACATCGACTCCGACTCCCGTCTGGCCATGACCGCCGCCATCCGCAAGGTCTTCCATGACAAACCCGGAGAGTTCGACCCCCGCAAATACCTCGGCCCGGCTCGCGACGAGATGGAGAAACTCTACAAGCACAAAATCGTGAACGTGCTCGGTTCCAACGGCAAAGCCGAATAATCCCGACACACCACAATCACCTTAAAGCAAAGGCATAACCGCCCCGGCGGCTATGCCTTTGCTGCGTTTCCACCTTTCATCGGCTGTAGGAAAAACGCATATTTTCACCCGGCGATCCTTTTTTATTACCTTCGCAAAAGCACTTTGTCTGAAAAGAAGCGCGAATGTCTTGCGGAATATTTTCATATATGGAGACAATGGTGTTACCCCATAATCAGCCTTTTCAAGGCTGTCCTTCAGCAGATAACATGACATACCCCATGAACCGGCGCTGACGCGCCTTATCAAGGGGCTAATCACAGCAACGGTTTTCGACCGAACACCGGTTCTGACATACGATTAGGCGAACGCAATAATTACGGTTTCTCCACAGGCCAAAAATGTACTTAATTGTGGTGTAAATTGAAAGTTGTATCTTTGTAGCGTCGGTTGAACATTCGTCTTTCGGAATAAGTCATGAATGATACCATACCGTTGTTTGGAATAAGGTTGTTTCCTGGAAGAAACATGTATATCCTGAATCTGTTGTCCGAGCGAAGTATACCTTTCGAATACGTCTCTGAGATTGCCATAGCGTTGTTCCGAATAAGATGCAGTTCCGGAAGAAGGTATTGAGAATCGCCAGGCAGATGTTCGGTCGAAGACCGTGGCTGTGATTAGCCCCTTGATTAGGCGCGTCAGCGCCGGTTCATGGGGATTTAGGTCGGTGGCGTGAAAAACAGCCTTGAAGAGGCTGATTGTGAATATAATAAATAGAACTATATTATGAGCAACGTCTTGGCACTTTACCATGTGGTATTCAGTACGAAATTCCGCGCCAATACCATTTCGGAAGCCCATTGCGAGGACCTATACAAGGTTATAACCAACCGCATCAAGGAATGTGGTTCAAGATTGTTATGTATAAACGGAACCGGGGATCATATACATATTCTGCTTGATCTTAAACCTACGATGGCTTTGTCAACGTTGATAGGAAATGTAAAGCAGGCCTCAAGTATATGGATGACTGCGTCTGGGTTCTTTCCTGCTTTTCAAGGCTGGGGACGAGAATTTTTCGGCCATTCGGTGTCTGAGAGAGATACCGAGGGTGTGAAAAGTTATATCCACGGGCAAAAAGACCATCACCGTAAGGTTTTGTTTGATGATGAGTTGAGAACCATTGCAAAACATATTGGTGTTGAATGGCACGATAGTATATTACGTTGAATTTCACAATCAGCCTCTTCAAGGCTGCCTATTGTGGAACAATCTGAAATATCCCCATGAACCGGCGCTGACGCGCCTTATCAAGGGGCTAACCACAGCAACGGTCTTCGACCGAACAACAGCCAGACTATCTCCGTGGCTTATACCCAGATCAACCTCTAACCGAAAAACGTCATTTCAAGCTCAGTAGCTCACTCCTTATAGCGACATCCTTCCAGGCAGCCTGTTATGCAACTCCTGAAACTTCCTCAGAGAATCGATCTTATTCCGAAAACAGGATGGCACATACACGGCAACGTCCGAAAATGAACGTTCAATCGCCCCTACATAAGTATGTTAAAACCAGTGTTCGGTCGAAGACCGTAGCTGTGGTTGCCCCTTGATAAGGCGCGTCAGCGCCGGTTCATGGGGGAAATTCAGGTTGTCCCACAATGGGCAGCCTTGAAGAGGCTGATTATGAACGGTGCTAAATATCAGTGAGTTATAGTGGAGTTTCGGCATTGTATTGATCTGCTGCAGAATGGTAGGAAGGGGTGATATTGGACCTGGGATGGCCGGAAGATAAGGGTGGTTTGGCGAGATATGTATAAGAGTTTTTATAAAAAAGTTTTTTTTCTTAACTTTGTGGGAAATAAAAGAATAGATTACAATGGAAAAAGTGATACTTACCGGCGACCGTCCTACCGGGCGCCTGCATCTGGGACATTATGTTGGTTCGCTCCGCCGCCGCGTGGAGTTGCAGAATTCCGGCGAATATGATAAGATCTTTATTTTTATCGCTGATGCCCAGGCTCTTACCGATAACGCCGATAATCCCGAGAAGGTGCGCCAGAATGTTATCGAGGTGGCGCTTGACTATCTCTCGGTGGGGCTTGACCCGACAAAATCCACTCTGTTTGTGCAGACTCAGGTGCCGGAACTGTGTGAACTGGCGTTCTATTACATGAATCTGGTTTCGGTGTCGCGTGTGCAGCGTAACCCTACTGTCAAGACCGAGATACAGATGCGCGGCTTCGAGAAATCCATCCCGATGGGATTCTTCAGCTATCCCGTGAGCCAAGCCGCCGACATAACCGCTTTCAAGGCCACGACGGTACCGGCCGGCGAGGACCAGTCGCCTATGATCGAGCTGACACGCGAGATCGTGAACCGTTTCAACTATATCTACGGCCCCACGCTCGTTGAACCTGAAATCCTGCTCCCCGACACGGCTGTGTGTCAGCGTCTGCCGGGAACCGATGGCAAGGCGAAGATGAGCAAGTCGCTCGGCAACTGCATCTATCTTTCTGATACACCCAAGGAGGTGAAGAAGAAGGTCAACAGCATGTACACTGACCCGGAGCACCTCACCATCGACTCCCCCGGACACCTTGAAGGGAACTGCCCGTTCATCTACCTCGATGCCCTCGCGACCGACGAGCAGGTGGCCCGCTTCACCTCCGACTACAAGACTCTCCAGGAGATGAAAGACCACTATACCCGCGGCGGCCTC
>URZG01000091.1 GCA_900552325.1 uncultured Porphyromonadaceae bacterium
TTTTAGCATTTTGATACACCCACTTTACAGATCTACCCGGGGGGCAGAAAAAACGCCCCGTCCGGGCCGCACGGCGGGGACGGGGCTGTGTTAGGAAATATTTGCAGCGGGATTTGTTGATTTATACCTAACTTTACTATTTATACCTAACATTATCTTACTTTCTATATCTTTCTTGCTTTTATCTGTTTTCAGGGGTGAGGGAGGCCTGATGGGCGGAGGGGGGAGGCGGACGCTCCACGGAGCGTCCCTACAGGGGGGGATTGTGGTGATCCTTCGTGGCGGTCGCGACCCTACGGGGAGATTGTAACCGGACGGCTACTCTTGCCTCTCGCCTCTCGCCTCTCGCCTCTTATCGGATGAGCTCTTTGGTGACGGCGGTGCCTCGGCGGACGATGCAGACGGTGCCGGGAACGGGAGCGTCAACGCGGATGCCCTGGAGGGTGTAGTATTCGGCGGGTGCGTCGGCATCGGTGTCGGCTGAAACGTCTGATACGGCGGTTGTCTGTCCGTCGAATTTCACGAAGGTGTTGCCGTGGAGAGTGACGGGCCGGATCTGATATGTCACAGCATCGTCAGGATCAACGGCGCCTTCGGGGGCGGTGGTGACGGTGACGTTGCCCACAGAGTGCACGGCATCGGCGGCATCGGCGGCGGCTGTTGCGGCACCGTCGGTTATGGCATAGACTGCGGGAACGGCCTCGAATACCTTGTCGGAGAAGACGCCGCCCTGCATGTAGGCGCGGTTATACCAGGCGTCGAGGTGGTAGTGCACGTAGTAGTCCTGTATCCAGGAATCAGTCTTCACGATATGGTTGTTTATCCTCATATCCTTCTTCTCCGGATTGTCGAGCCACCATTGGGGATCGGCGTCGGCGTCGAGGACGGTGCCATTGAGTTCCACGGCGGTGAACCCGGAGAGTGCGGGAGCCTTGGAGTCGGTGCCGTGGGCGAAAGCTACGGCGTAGTTCGCCACGGGGAATCGGCCGGGATTGGGTTCGGAGGTCTGCGGTGTGTGTGAGGTGAAGGCGGACCAGTCGACGGTGGAGCCGTAGCGGCCTATGCCCTCGCCGCTCTTGTTGCGCCAGTTTGCCTCGCCGGTGAGTTGTATCTCGTCGGAGAAATCGTAGGGGTTGTATTCGATGGAGAATTTGCCGCCGGCTATGTATCTCTGGATCTGGTTGGGGAAGTTGAACTCATAGTCGGCATCGACGTGGGTGGGGGTGAAACCGGCGTTTTCGGGGTCGAAGTACATGGAGACCTTTTCTGATTTCACGAATTTGGTGTTAGGCACAAGCCCTTCGGATGTCTCGAGCTCGGCATTGTCGGCGGTATTGTAGTAATTTCCGTTCTCGGCCTTGTAGGAATACTCAGCGCCGAGTTTTACGTCAGGCACGTCGTGGTAGGCGAGCTTTTCGCCGGCTTTATTGAGCAGGGAGTACTGCGAGTGGGCGTTATACCCTTTGTGGTACTCCATCATATAGAGGTAGTGACCGCGTTCGGAATCGGGGATATCGACTTTACCGGCCTTGAAATCGTCAAGTGAATGTCTGGTGTAGAGGTCGGCATGGCCGATACGGGTGAGGTAGTCCTGGAGGCGGCAGCCGAGGAGGGGAAGGAAGTCCTGATAGTAGTTATGATTCTCATCCTTATACTCACCTTGTGTTATGTTGGTGAGGTCGAGGTTGTAGAAGCGGGAGAAGGCCGGTTCGTTGAAGGCCACTTTCTCGCCGTGGAAGATGTTGGGGGTTTCGCTGACACTGTTTTCGTTTTCCGGGGGGATATAGGACCACTGTGCTTCCGACTTTATGGCTGCGGAGAGGTCGTACTCACCCTCGAAGGAGAGGTAGAAGCGTTTGTAGCGGGTATCGGGGGCGCCGTTTTCAAGAGTGGCCTCGGGGTCCTGGACTACCTGAAGGTAGATTTTACGTAGCCAGAAGGGGTATTCGGCCACCAGTCGGGAGTCGCCGCGCTTCTTGGCGCGCATGGACACGTAGTCGGGCTTTGTGTCGTCTTTCTGGGAGATGACATGGCTTTTGCCGGAATAGCCGAAATCCTTGTCGTAATTCTCGCTCCCTTCGGGCAGCGGGGTGTAGTCGTAGCCGTTCCACTCGCAGGGACCGAAATCATCCTGCCAGCCGATGAGCACGCGGGGATTGCCAGCATCGGGTTCATCGTTGTGTTTGGATCCGAATACGGGGAAAGCGTTGAGGGGGCGCGCCACCTCGTTGAGGCGGAACACGTGGCCCCACTTCACGTAGCGGAGGGCGTTGGCCCAGTAATTGTCGCCTGTGAAATAGTTGCGGAGGTCGGCGAACTCGAAGCGGATACCGCCTCGGAAGAAACGGCGCAGACCGGAGTTGGAGTCCTCTTTGCCGGTATCCCATCCGCCGTCCTTTATATCTTCAAGCGAGGGGACTTGGATATAGATGCCTTTGCCGTCGTTATAGCCGGGGACGGAGAAGTCGATGACATATAGCTCGGAATTGGGATCGGTAACCCGTTCGAAGCCTTTGTCTTTGCCGACTATGGCCTTATATTTGTCGTAGTCGGTGGTGGCCCACATCAGCGGGTGGCCTGCAGCCTCCGCCTCGGCATCGATATCATCCACCTTGTGGAAGCAGAGCCATTTATAAGTGTAGCCGTCGATAGTCTCGGAGCGGAGGTATTTGGGGTCGATGGGATAGCGCTCGCCGTCCTTTACGCCCTCGATACCTTCCCATACGCGGAAGAGACCGCCGGAGGTATCCCATTTGGGAGCGGAGGTGCCTCCATCGGTCTGGGCGGTGCGGTAATCCCATACCTGGAGCACGTAGGGGGATGTGCCGGTGCCTACCACGGGGATCTCGGGCGCTGCGGGCGGGGTATCTTCATTAAATGATATGGCATATTTCGTCTCCCCTTTCACGCGGTAGATGTAAATGCTCTTTACGGTTGTCTGCGATCCGAACTTCATGTCGACAGAACCTGCATCCTGAAACCAACCCTTATATTCAGGAAAAGTATTCTCGCTGAAGTGAATCCAGGCATCATTATCACTGTCGTAAAGGCAGAACTGGTCCCCGGCGGGAATAACATATCCGCTTTCATTTATATTTATAAGGAATTTCTCGTAAGTGGCACGGCCAACAGTCTCCACTTCGCCTACTTTCTGCGAGAAGATCCTGAAGCAGTCTATTGTTGTAGTGGGGTCTTTAGGAGCTTTGTTAGAGCCGCGGCTCGGATTGTTTGCCGCCCATGTGCGTATTGCAGGGCATCCTGTCTTTGTATTGTTGTCATGTTCTTGATCCCATACGGCCAACTGCACATCGGCATAGGCGGATAGACCGAGCAGGGCCACAAGAGAGAGTAGGAAGAATCGTTTCATATCACTGTGGAATGTAGGTTAGGTTAAAGGATTTGTGTGAGTGTTTGATAAAAAGATTACAGCATTTGTAAGGTTTTACAATGCAAAGATATGCAGAAGAGCCGTCAGAGCGTCTTATTATAGCGCGAATATAGCTATGAAGGGGGTAATATCGTGGTAATAGGCTGATTTACAACGGAGCATCGCAGCGGAAATATAACAGTGGTCTGTGCTGAAATATGGCTTTTTCGACCCGGCGCGAGGGATACAGAGCGTCTACCGAGAGGATATTCGGGGGAAAATTCGTAACTTTGCGGAAAATACCGCACACAGTATGAAAGTAATAGATTTTGCCAAGGAGCCGTCGCTGGTGAACCAGTATATGACGGAGCTGCGCGATGTGACCGTGCAGAAAGATATGCTGCGTTTCCGGCGCAACCTGGAGCGCATCGGCGAGATAATGGCCTACGAGATCTCGCGCACGCTGCACTACCGCAGCGAGGAGATCACCACGCCGCTGACGACGTGCCGCAGCCAGGTGCTTGACACGCCGGTGGTGCTGGCCACGATTTTCCGTGCCGGGGTGCCTTTCCACCAGGGGTTCCTGAACTTTTTCGACCATGCTGAGAACGCTTTCGTGTCGGCCTACCGCAAGTACAAGGAGAAGGAGAACTTCGATGTGTGCATCGAGTACCTGGCCTCACCGCGCCTCGACGGCAAGACGCTGATCCTCGCCGACCCGATGCTGGCCACGGGGGCGTCGATGGAGCTGTCGTACCGGGCGCTGCTCACCAAGGGGACGCCGGCCCACATACATGTGGCCTCGGTGATAGCCTCGCAGCAGGCCGTGGACTATGTGGCGGAGCATTTCCCCGCCGACCGCACCACGCTGTGGGTGGGCGCCGTCGACGCCGAGATCAACTCGCACTCCTATATAGTGCCCGGCCTGGGCGACGCCGGCGACCTGGCCTACGGGGTGAAGGAGTGAGAGGCGAGAGGCGAGAGGCGAGAGGCAAGAGGCAAGAGGCAAGAGTGGCCATCCGGGTATGGTGGCCGGGCTGTAGGGACGCTCCGTGGAGCGTCCGCGGCCAAAGGTAGCCATCCGGGGGGACGCCGGCGATGCCCGCTGCACCCGACGGCCTGACGGGCCGGCCGATAGACCGCTTGACTCTCAACTGACCGCTCATTTCATTCGCGGCACAAATGGGGAGAAGGGGAGGCAAATTTGGTAATCTAAGGTAAAATAAGATATGAATTTCAGTGGAAAAATCGAGTTCCGGCCCAGGTTGTGGTCGGCTCTTGGCCATTACAGCGCCAAAAAGCTGCAGGCCGACCTTGTGGCCGGTATTGTGGTGGGTATCGTGGCGCTGCCGCTGGCCATCGCTTTCGCCATCGCTTCGGGCGTGAGTCCGTCGGTGGGTCTTATCACCGCCATAGTGGGCGGTTTCATGGTGTCGGCGTTCGGGGGCAACTCCGTGCAGATCGGCGGCCCCACGGGGGCTTTCATCGTGATAGTCTACGGCATCATAGCCAATTTCGGCCTGGAGGGGCTGGCTATCGCCACGCTGATGGCGGGGCTTATCCTGGTGCTGATGGGGCTTTTCCGTCTGGGCACGGTGATAAAGTTCATCCCCTACCCTATCGTTGTTGGGTTCACCGCCGGTATAGCGCTGACAATCTTCTCCACGCAGGTCAACGACTTCCTGGGGCTGGGGCTCAAGGACCTCCCCTCGGAGTTCCTGCCCAAATGGGGGGTGTACCTGCGTTCGCTTGGCAACATCGACGTGCCTACGCTTATCGTGGCTGTGGTGTCGCTGGCTGTTATCGTGCTGACGCCCAAGGTTTCCAAACGTCTGCCGGGGGCGCTGACGGCTATCGTGGTTGTCACTGTAGCCACTTTCGCGCTACGGAGCTACGATGAGGGCTGGGCTGTGACCACGATCGGCGACCGCTTCGGGCAGCTCACGGCGCAGATGCCTGAGTTCCACGGTTTCCACCTGGATATGGCCACGATAAACATGCTGCTGCCGTCGGCGTTCACCATAGCGGTGCTCGGGGCGATAGAGTCGCTGCTGTCGGCCACGGTGGCCGACGGTTACACCGGCTCGCACACACGCACCAATACCGAACTTATCGGCCAGGGGCTGGCCAACATCGCCGTGCCGTTCGTGGGGGGTATCCCCGTGACCGGGGCGATAGCGCGCACGATGACCAACATCTCGTCGGGTGGACGCACTCCGGTGGCGGGTATCATACACGCTGTGGTACTGCTGCTTATCTACATTTTCATGATGCCGCTGATCGCCTACGTGCCGATGGCCTGCCTGGCGGCAGTGCTGATGGTGGTGGCCTACAACATGAGCGGCTGGCGCACTATCGTGGGGCTTGCCAAGGCTCCGAAGAGCGACCTGACGGTGATGGCGGTGACGTTCGTCCTGACGGTGGTGTTCGACCTTACGATCGCCATAGAGATCGGTCTGCTGCTGGCTGTGGTGCTGTTCCTGCGCCGCGTGATGGAGAACACGGAGATCCGCGTGTACTCCGAGCAGCTCGACGTGGCGGAGGGTACTGACCTCGACGACTCGCACCACGAGGTGCTCGACGTGCTCCCCGGCGTGGAGGTGTACGAGATCGACGGGCCGTTCTTCTTCGGCATAGCCACCAAGTTCGAGGAACTTATGCGCTCCACTCCCGGCGAGAAGGCCGTGGTGCGCATCATAAGGATGCGTAAGGTGCCGTTCGTGGACTCCACGGCGCTGCACAACCTGGAGATACTCATCAAATCGTCGCAGGCCGACGGGATACATGTGGTGCTCTCGGGCGTGCGCGAGAATGTGCGCGAAACCCTCGTACATGCGGGGATAGACCGCCTCATCGGCGCCGACCATATCTGCGACCATATCTCCAAGGCAGTGGTGATGGCCAACTCGCTGGCTGATTCAGGGAAGAGGCAAGAGGCGAGAGGCAAGAGGCAAGAAGTTAAAGGTTAGAGTAGCCATCCGGGTGGGGCTTGGCTACGATAGCTATTTTAGCTATTTTAGCTGATTTAGCTATGATAGCTGCCTTTGCCGGAAAGCTGCCTCAGGCGGATGACCGCTCATTTCATTCGCGGCACAATAGGAAAGCAGGTTTTCAACCTGCGGCTCAGAGGTTAGAGAAGCCACCCGGATGGTTTCTCTAACCTCTAACTTTTAACCTCTTGCCTTTAACCTCTTGCTTTTAACCTCTTGCCTTTACCCCCTAACCTTTAATCTTCGGCCGATGAGGGCGATGAGGAGGGAGGCGGCAAGGAGGAGGAGGGTGACGGTGAGGAGGTCGGAGAGGCGGAGCACCACGGGATAGGCGTCGATCATCAGGAGGGTGGGGTCGGAGGTCTGAAGGCGTACCCAGCCGAAGTGGCTCTGGCCGAGAACGAGGAGGGAGCCGGCAAGGATGCCTACGGCGCCTCCGGCGAGGGTTATGAGCCATCCCTGGGCACCGAAGATGCGCGAGATGAAGCCGGGTGTGGCGCCCATGGCGCGGAGCACGCCCATGTTGGGTTCTTTCTCAAGAACCATCATGGAGAGGGTGCTGACGATGTTGAACGAGGCTATGACGAGGATAAAGGCGAGCATGGCGAAGGTTATCCACTTCTCCACGGCGATCATGCGGAAGAGGTCGGGCTGCTGCTCCATGCGGTCGAGGAGGCGCAGGGAGGAGGTGGTCGAGGAGGCGTCGAGGGCGCGGCGCACGGCGGAGTGCATCTCGGCGACGGTGACGCCCTCCGCGGGCCAGAGGGCGATCTGCGAGAGTTCGTCGTCGTTATAATCGAGAAGGGAGCGGACCACGGTGAGGCGCGTCAGGATGAGGTTGCGGTCATATTCCTGCTGCTCGACGGAGAAGACGCCCATGCAGGCCACGGTGTCGGCGCGGAAGGAGGAGGCGGGATTGGCGGGGTTGTAGCGGCCCAGGCGGCGCGGCTCGTAAACGGTGACCGTCCAGGGTGACTGCGGACGCGTGTTGAGGCCCATAGCCGCGCCGGGCGAGAATACGGCGCCATACCATCCGCGCGGGAGCGTCGTCACAGAGGGGGAACCGTCGATGATGATGTCGTCAAGGTGCGAGGCGTCGATGTATCCCTCCCCTACCCCTTTGAGAATCACCGGCATCTGACATTCACGCGCCACGGCGAAAGCCTGCTCCGAGAGTACGCCGGCGGCGGTGCCGACCTCAGGGAGGGCGTCGAGGGCGTTGCAGAGGGAGTCGCCCCCGGCGAAAACCTTCCCCTGCGCGGGAGCCACGGCCAGGGGCGGGTCGAGCTTGCCCAACTGCCTCTCACTGAGCTGCGCGAATCCGTTGAATACCGACAAGACGATGACCATGGCCGCCGTGGCCACGGCCACAGAGGCCACCGAAACGGCGGAGATCACGTTAATGGCATTATGGCTCTTGCGCGAAAAAAGATAGCGCAAGGCGATTCGCAAGGGAAGTGACATGAGAGGCAAGAGGCAAGAGGCAAGAGGCGAGAGGCAAGAGGCAAGAGGCAAGAGGC
>URZG01000092.1 GCA_900552325.1 uncultured Porphyromonadaceae bacterium
CTTTTCATTTGTCGTGAGTGTTCAGCATCCCGGCTCTTTTGCCGTCGACAATAATCACTACGAATGAATCCGGAAAGTCTTTCCGGGCCTTTTCAAGAGCCTTGCGGGCTTTCTTCGGCGTGGAGTATGGACCTATGGTGTACTTGTACAGTCCGTTGTCAAGATAATATTCCACATCCTTGTAGCCTTTGAGCTCGGGAGAACGGCGTGAATACGGACGCGAGCTTGCCGCGATCTGCACGCGGTAATAGGGTTCGCTGAAGGTACCTTCGCCGTCGGGGATCTCTTTGAGCCGATCCTTTGCGGGAAGGGGCGGCACAGGCGCGCTTTCCACAGTCTTGCGTGGAGCGGGCGGTGGAACGGCCTTTCCGCCGGAGGCGTCACGGCCGGTGGTACGGAGGCGTCGGGCCGCCACGTCATGTCCCGTTATATCGTTGCCGTAGGTATTGACATATCCGCAGAAAGCGTTGTAGATTGCTGTGGCCATCTCCTGCTGTCCTTTGTCGGATTTCAGATATTTCTCAACTTCGGGATTGCAGATGAAGTCGAGCTCCACCAGCACGGAGGGCATGGAGGTGGCCCAGAGTACCCAGAATCCGGCCTGGCGCACGCCGCGGGGCTGCCGTCCGGCCGTGGTCACGAGTTCGTTGTGCACTGCATCGGCGAACTCGATGCTCTGTTCCATGCGTTTGTTCTGGAAAAGTTCGAAGGCGATATCACTCTCCTGCGAGTCGGGGTCGAAGTCGCTGTAGCGGGTGGTGTGGTCATCCTCGAGTTCCATTACGGAGTTCTCGCGTTTGGCCACATTGAGATTTTCTGCCGTTTTGTGCAGACCGAGAGTGTAGACCTGGCATCCTTCCACCGTGGTCCGGTTTTTGGAGGATTTCGCCACGGAGTTTATGTGTACCGAAATGAACAGATCCGATCCCGCTTCGTTGGCGATCTGGGCGCGTCCCTGAAGTGTCACGAAATAGTCACCGTCGCGGGTGTACACCACTTTTACATCGTCCTTGAGGTTCTTCTCGATCAGTTCGCCGAGTTTTTTTACAACGGAGAGGGTAATGGTTTTCTCGTTCGACGACACGCCGAGGGCGCCGGTGTCGTGGCCTCCGTGACCGGCATCGAGTGTTACGGTAAACTTCCGCGAGGTGCCCTTTTTAGGGGCTGCTGCCGCATCCGTGAAGCATCCGGGGATAAGCGACAGGATGGCAAGAACCGTTATGGACCTTGCTCCCAGAAAGTGGAATATTTTGCGGAAAGTATTCACAATATGCACAAAAACAGCTACAAATTTACAAAAATAAGGCTGTATCACGCTCCTGTTACGGAGAAATTTAACTAAAAGAATGAATTTTCTCTCCCTTTCTGCCAATTAAAAACCCCGACAACCATCCTTTGCGGGACGTTGCCGGGGGGTATCGGTGACAAGGTGGTTTACGCCTTGATATTATTTCAGCGGATCACAACTTTGGAGACTTTGGTGCCCTGACGACGGATGAAGAGGCCGTTGACAGGATTTTCTACGCGTACGCCCTGGAGGTTGAAGTATTCCACGGGAGCATCGTTTTCAGCTTCGACGGCAGAGATGGCATTGCTGCGCATGTCGATTTCAAGACCGGTGTGACCCTGTGCTGCGCCGGGGAACATAATTTCGTCGGATTTCTGGCCGTCGGTGAGAGTGATGACAGCTTTTACCCAGAGGCCGTTGACAGCATTGGGCTTCAGGCCTGTCAGCTGGAGTGTGCCGGTGAGGTCCTTGGTGCCGGTGATTTCAGCGAGCACAACATCGGCATCGCCGTCGTTTACTTTCCAGGCGTTGGTAACGCACTTGATGTCGAGGGATTCGAAGAATGTCTCGTTTGAGAGAACGATTTCGTAACGGAGTGTGCCTGTATCGTCGCCGGTCTGCAGGGGATCCATTGCAGAGAGTGTGATCTGGGGCATAACGGGAGTGGTGCCGTCATCGAAAGCGGATGTGTCGATCGAGAGACCGGTCCAGCCCTGGGGTTCGCCGGGATACTGTGCTGCATCGCTCTTGTCGGCTCCTATCTCTGCCTGTGCTTTGACCCAAAGTTCGGTTATACCGCCGGCTGTCAGGTTGGTGAGGAGAAGAGTTCCGGTAAGATCAGTGGTGGTCATGTCGCCGACTACTTTATCACCGGTGGTATTGCACCATACATGGTAGGAGACGTTCTCCAGTTCGGGTTTGTCTGTGGTGATTGTGAAGGTGATTTCGCCTGTTGTAAGGCCGGTTGCCTTAGGCTCGCCAACGGTTAAGCCAAGAACGGGGAGCACAACGGAAGGATCGGAAACCTTCTTGAATGTCACGCCCTGGTCGTTGGGGTTGGTATTGATGGTTTTGGATTCTTCACCGTCCTTGTAGGTCACCTGGCCTTTGAACCAGAGGTTCTGGTCGCCGTCGGCCACATTGATTTCGATGGATCCTTCTTTGGTGGTGGACTCGCCCATGAGTACATTGCCGGGAGCGTCGAGCCATACGCGGTAGGACTCAACATTTGCCTCGTCGATATTCTCAACTGCGATGGAGTAGTTGAAGTAAGCTTTCTCGGGGCCGTTCACGATCTCGTAGGTGAGGTTGGCGGTGGGCTTGTCGCTGGGAGCGGGATCGCCCTCAAGAGTCTTTACATTAAAGTTGCCGCCTTTGGCGATGTACTTCACACCGTCGATAGTCACCGAAGGATTGTTGGTGTAGAAAGTATGGTTGGTGTTGGGATTGAGGTTCTCGAAAAGGATGGAACCGGAAGCGGTTTCGGCAACTTTATCGACACCGCCGGGCTGCATGCCGAGCTGCAGGTGGTAAACGGCATCGGCCGGAACGGTTTTGCCGTTGTCCTCTACGAACTCGTAGTTTACTGTGATGGAGTTGGCGGTTACGACTTCGGTATGGTTGAAAGTGAAGTTGTATTCTGCCACAGGTGCGGCTTCTACTTTCACGGGGCAGTCGAAGTTGCTGATGATGGGGACAGTGCTACCGGCTTTGATAATGGTGACGGTAGTCAGCATCTGGTAATCTCCTTCTTCCAGATCTGCCCATGGCCCGGTGTAGGATGTGGCCTGTTTTGTGTTTATCCCCGAACCGTTTGCGGCGCCGCTCATTACAACAGCATCACCTTTTTTGAATACGTAGTTGAACGCTACGTTTGCGGGTGCTTCGTCAAGCTCAGGGGTGAATTCCACTTTCCAGTTAGGCCAGAGTTCGCCGGTATCCTTTTTGTCGTTCCAGAACGACCAGGTGTAAGGCACCTCACCGTCCACAGTGCCGGTAGCCTGGTCGACATTCTCGGCGACTACAGGCATGCCGATTGCTAGCATCATGGCTGCCAACAAGGTTTTGTAAGATTTCTTCATGGATAAAGAAGTGTTAATAAGGAATTGTATATAAGGGTTTTATAATATCTGTATGATTTTCTCTCTGTCAGGCTTAAAGCCAATAAGGAGCCAATAAGAATTATTAGTGCAAAGTTAAGAAATTATTGTCGAAAAAACATAAAATTATTTATGTTTAACAATATTTCTTTTCATCTTGTTTTTTATGGATTCTCTGATTTTGATTCTGACCCCGAGGATGATGCGCTGCAGCAGGTAGACAAGGAGGAGGAATATGGCGAATGCGGCGGTGAGAATCATGAAGATTGCGGCATGCGGGGTGTCGGAGAGCTCCCTCACTGCCGTCATGGAGTCGGGGGCGTCGTATTGCCCGTTGACAATGGAGCTTACCGTGGCTTTACCTTTGACGCGGCCGTCCTGCAGCAGTACAAGCGACATCAGTCCGCGCGACAGTTCCTTGAGTGTGGTATCCTCCACGCTGTAGCAGGGATAGGCGGCCATGGAAATATCCTTCCACATCTCTATCCCTTTTGCCGGGGCGCCTATCAGCGCTGCCATGCCGATACCGGCCGAATCGGCTTTCTCGTAGAGGTCATTTATATAGTAGGTGTACGAGATATCGACGCGACGGAGTTCGGGAATGACAAGGAGCAACTGGGTGCCTTCGCCTGAAATTGCTGTGTCGGTCACATCCTCATCGTCATCGAATACGGCGAACCCGTGGTGACGGGTGGCTGATGCGGGTTCGATCCGCTCCACGAAAGTCCAGGTTGAATCGGGGAGATCGTCGGAGGGGAATTCCCGGCGCTCGCCGTCTTTTTCGTAGATGAAAACAGGGAGAGGCGCGTTGGCGTCATCTTCATCGTCTGAAACCGCCAGCAATGTGCCGGGAGGGTAGGGGCGGAAGTCCAGCATCGGCTGGATATTATAGCCGTAAAGCCCCACCATAATAATATATAGTGTGACGGTGGCACCCGGCAGCCATTGAATCGCCGGCTTGTAAAGCCCCGATTTCATGCGCGGACTGTAGATGATAAGGAAAACAAGCGCCGCGGTGATGAGTATGTTCTTTACGAAAGTGGCGGTGTTGGAGATAACCCAAAAATCACCGAAGCATCCACAGTCGCTTACCGGTTCGGCTACGGCGATATAGGCCGTAAGAGGCAACATCACGGCCATAGAGAGGATGAGCGCCCAGGGGGCGACCCGCTTGTAGCAGCCCGTCATAAGGAGAAATCCGAATACGGTCTCATAGGCGGAGACCGCCATCGCAGCCATCAGCACCACTGAGCGCGGCTGGCTCATGTCCCACGCGGCGAGATATTCCTCGAGCTTGAACATGAATCCCCACAGGTCGATACCCTTGACCACGCCCGAGAACACGAACAGCCCTCCGACGAGCACACGAAGCACCCATACGGTGATTTTCTGCCACCGTTTCAGCGGTTTTTCGGGTGTCGTCTCTGGTTTCTTTTCGGGTGTTCCGGCGGTGGCGACAGGTTGCGCCTCCACGTTATTGAGAGATGCCATTTTCGGTGAGCTTGATGATGCCGAAGATGGCGTAGTTGATCATGTCGCGGTAGTTGGCCTCCACCCCTTCGGAGATCTCGGTGGAGCCGTCGTGGTCCTCTATCTCTTTGGTACGCATTATTTTCATGAGAATGAGGTCTGTGTATGAGCTCACGCGCATACGGCGCCACGCTTCGTCGTAGTCATGGTTCTTGTCGAGCATCAGCGAGCGGGTAGTTTTCATCTCGGCGTCGTAGAGTTCGAGGGCTTTGGCGGGTGAGAGGTCTTTGCCTGAGGCGAACCCAAGGGAACACTGTATTAATGCGATGATGCCGTAGTTGACGATGGCGATGAAACCGTCGAGAATCCCCTCGTCGGTGACACGGCGCTCTTTTTTCGTTTCCAGCGAGCGTATGCGGTCGGCTTTGATCAGTATCTGGTCGGTGACAGAGGATGGGCGCATCAGTCGCCAGGCTGCGCCGTAGTCGCGCAGTTTTTTTTCATATATGCCGCGGCAGGCGGCTGCCGCCGCGTCAAACTGTTTTTCGGTTTTATTTTCGATAGTGTTCATTTTCCGGCTATGGCGGTTAGACTCGGGTTAGGGATGATATGTTGCGCGAAAACGCGCGCCAGGTCGGCGGCGGTGACATTACGCACCGTTTCCTGGAGTTTGCGGTAACTGTCGGCGTTCTGGCCGGTTTCTTCCTGTCCGATGATATAGTCGCAGACGGTGAAAGGGGAATCGAGTACACCGGCGAGTGCCGAGAGTATCAGGCGCCGCACACCGGTGAGCTCCTCGTCGGAGAGGGGATCGGAGACCATACGGGCGCTCTCGGCGGCTATCTCGGCGAGGACTCCGTCAACGAATCCGTTGTCGGTCTGACTGCTGATAGTCATGAACGATCCTTCGCCTGGAAGGGAGGAAAGCTGGGCGCTTATCCCGTAGGTGTACCCCTTGTCCTCGCGGATGTTCTGCATGAGCCTCGAACCGAAATGGCCGCCGAACGCCACCGATGCCAGGCGCAGGGTCTCGTAGTCGGGATTGTCACGCCCGATGGTGGGAACGGCTATCTTTATGGCGCTCTGAAGGGAATCGGCAACGGTGAGTTTGCGGTAATCTCCCTCGGGGTTATATTCCGGCTTGACGCGTCGGATCGTCACCCGGTCGGCGACGGATTCGAACCGCATGGCTTCCAGGCGCGATACCACTGCAGAAAGAAGCCCGGGCGTCAGGCGTCCGGCAAGATATGCCCTCGGTGGAGTGGCTTTCAGGTGCCGGCGGTAATGGTCGCGTACCATCGCGGGGGTGACCGCCGAGAAATCTGCAGGCATTGAACGGTGTGCCCTCGGATTCCCGGCGCCATATACCATCGGGAGATAGATGTCCTGGACTTTCGAGGTTATTTTTTCGCGGTTGGTGAGGCACTGGGCCGCGAGTTTGTCACGTCTGGCCTCAACGGCCTCGTCGGGAAAGACGGGAGATGAAAGCACTTCGGTGAAGATGTCAAGCACCTCGTCCGGCCGCGACGCGAGGCCGAACAGTGTGGCGCCGAAGTAGTGGGAGGTGGATTCGTAGCGCGTCCACGCCCCGTTGTATTCCAGAATCTCGGCTATCTCGGCTCCGGTGTGGAGGGTTGTACCCTCGTTTATCACCGACGCCATCACCTGCGGCACCTCCTGATGGGGAGTGTCAAGGTTACCGCCGTCCCATCTCAGTGAAAGACGGTAGACAGGCTGGGCGCCGTTGTCGAGAGTCATGAGCCGGATGCCGTTCTGCAGCACGGTCTCCGTGTATTCCGGAAGACGTAGGTCGGCGAACTCGCTGACTTCCGGAGCGATGGTGCGGTAGGGCGCGGCTATCGGTGTTTTATCGGTCTGCATTTTTATCAAGGTATTTGCGGGCCGCCTCCAGGTCGGCGGGGGTGTCGATGCCGATTGTCGGCGAATCGTTGAAAGCCACACGGATGGGATAACCGTTTTCCAGCCAGCGCAGCTGCTCGAGGCTTTCGGCAAGTTCAAGGGGCGACTGGGGCAGTGCGCAGATCTCAGCCAGAGTGTCGGCACGGTAGGCATAAAGCCCTATGTGGGTATAATACTGTGTGGCTGCGGGCCATCCCTCTTTTTCCTCCGAACGCACGTAAGGGATCACCGAGCGGCTGAAAAGCATCGCTTCGCCACGGGCATTGACCGTGACTTTGGGGGTGTTGGGGTTGGCAAGTTCAGCGTATGGACGTGTCGGGGCGAAAGGACGCGCCAGGGTGGCGATGCGGGTTTCGCCGGAGTCGAAGCATCCCATCACTGCCTGTATCTGTTCCGGGGCGATGAAAGGTTCGTCTCCCTGAATGTTGATCACTACATCGGCATGTGAGCCGAGGCGCCGATAGGCCTCCAGGCACCGGTCCGTACCGGAACGGTGCTCGGATGAGGTCATCACTGCTTTCCCGCCGAAAGACTCCACGGCGTGGAGGATGCGTTCGTCGTCGGTGGCCACTGCCACATTGTCGCCCAATACCGAAGCCACGCGGCGGTATACGCGTTCGATTACCGTGCATCCGCCCAGATCGGCGAGCGGTTTGCCCGGGAAACGGGTCGAGGCGTAGCGCGCGGGAATTATCCCGATGAATGTTGTCTCAGCCATATCAGTCAAGACCTTTTGCATGGTTCAGTATGGCGATATATTCTTCGGTTACCCACTTTGGATCATCGGCGCATGCGATCGTGCGCGATACGGCGACTCCGGCAGCCCCGGCATTGACAAGAGGTGTCAGCGATGCGGCCGCGAATTCGCCCGAAGCCACGATGTGAACCCCGGGGAACTCCCCGGCAATCCTTGCGGCGAGCGTGGCGAAAGCGGCGATAGCTTCGGGTGTATCCTCCACATGGAGGGAAATATAGTCGATGTCGAGCTTTTTGAGAGCCAGGGCGTCAGCTTCGGTGGCGCATCCCACGCCGATAACGGCATGTGCGCCGAGGCGTTCGCGCACGGCCATGACCTCCTCGCGCGATGCCGA
>URZG01000093.1 GCA_900552325.1 uncultured Porphyromonadaceae bacterium
GCCGAGGAATGTGATGTGGCAGCCGCGGCAGAGAGGGAAGAGGAGCTCGAAAACGAGTCCGTACATGTGGGCCAGCGGCAGCATGGAGAGCATGTTGTCGCCGGGATGTAGGAAGTCTATGTTGGCCAGTCCGTAGCTTACATTGCTCCAGATGTTCTTGTAGCTCAGCATCACCCCTTTGGGGTTGCCCGAGGAGCCGGAGGTGTAGTTTATTAGCGCCAGGCGGTCCATTGCGGGATCGGCGTAGCGTATGTCGACCGGGGTAAATCCATGCGGGTAGACCTTGGCGAAGGCTTCGGGCATTTTCTCCACAAGCGAGTGGAGAGATGCCGATCGCGAGAATACCGGTTTGCAGGAATCGAGCAGGAGCACGGCTTCCACACCTCTTAGGCGTTCCTCATCAAGATTGTCGGCGATACTTTTCTCGGTGAAAAGCAGCCTGGATTCGGAATGGGTGGTGAGGTGTTCTATCTGGTCGGGATGGAACTCATGCAGCAGGGGCACCGGCACGGCGCCGTAGGTCATCGTGGCGAGGAATGTCACGGCCCAAGCGGCGGAGTTGCGTGCGCATATCGCCACTTTGTCGCCCTCTCGCAGCCCGATGGCCTTATATAGTATGTGTATCTCGGCGATGCGGCGTGCGAGTTCTCCGAATGTCAGGGTGTCGCCACCGAAATTCGAGAGCGCCGGCAGTTCGCTGTTCTTGCGTATTGAATCGGCTATGGTCTGTATCAGCAGGTTCTTCATAAAATCATTTTTTCTTTATGAACGATTTTACACTGCAAGTAGTTGAATTGTCGAAAATTATTCTTTACTTTGCGGTAAAATAGCATATTCCGCGCCGATGCGGCACGAAATGTAAAATCACGCAAATTTACGTAAAACAGTGTGAAAATAAAAATTATTCATATATGAAACTTAAAATGTTGCTTATGAGCGCCGCCGTGGCTCTTACCGCCTGTGCCGGTGCGGCAGCCTCCGACGGTGCCTATACCCTCACTCTTCCGCTTACTCCCGACGAGGACGACGCCACTGTGTTTATAGTGAACTACGACAACGGCGCAAAGATAGATTCGGTAACAGTGACCGATGGGAAAGCGGTGTTCAGCGGCAGCGTAAGCGAGCCGGTGCTCGCCCGTCTGGTAATGGACGGACAGCGCATGGGGACCTTCATCCTTGAGAACGGCGACCTCACTATGGTGCCTCGGAAGGGGGTATCGTCACCCATGAACGACCGTCTGGCCGATATGCAGAAGCAGCTCGGCGAAATCGTGCAGCAGTACCGCGCCCTTCCCGACGATTCCGCATCGGTGACCAAAGGCGCCGAGCTTGAGGCGCGCTACAACGCCATCGTGGAGAAAGCTATCGACGATAACAAAGACAATCCTATCGGCTACTATTTCTTCATGAACAAAGCTTACGAATACTCTCTTCCCGAACTTAAGGCCGCCCTTGACAAATATCCCTCGTTCAAGAAATACGAACGTGTCAACAAGCTCGTGGAGGCCGCTCAGAACAAGGCCCGCACCCAGCCCGGCAACAAGTTCGTGGACTTCGAGGTAGCTAACGACTCCACGGTCCAGCGTCTGTCGGACTATGTGGGGAAAGGGAAATATGTGCTCGTGGATTTCTGGGCGTCATGGTGCGGGCCGTGCATCCGCGAGACTCAGGTAATCAAAGAGATACTTCAGGAATACGGACCCAAAGGTCTTGAAGTGCTCGGTGTGGCCGTATGGGACGAACCCCAGAACACCCTCCAGGCTATCGAGAAACATCAGCTCCCCTGGCCCCAGATTCTCAACGCCCAGACAATTCCTACCGACCTCTACGGCATCTCCGGCATCCCCTGCATAATCCTCTTCGGCCCCGACGGCACCATCATTTCCCGCGACAAGCAGGATGCCGAGCTCAAGGCCGACGTTGCCCGCGTCTTCGACAAATAAGGCTACGAAGCGCTGTCTGCCGACGATACGGATTGTATAACCGTAGAACCCTCGCAATCATTTAATTTAAACAGGGATACGTTGCCAGTTCCGACAACGTATCCCCGTTTTGTTTATCAATCTTCTTATGTGGGCGGCTTACAGTTAATTTGTAGGGGAATGTTTGGCGGAAAGAGGGGAATTTCGTAAATTTGCGCTCTCAAAGCGAATTAAAAAATGGCCCGCGTTCGGGCGGGCGTCAACTTAATTTTCATGCAGAATATCCGCAATATCGCCATTATCGCACACGTGGACCACGGTAAAACCACGCTCGTCGATAAAATGCTCCTTGCCGGTCACCTCTTTCGTGAGAATCAGAATGCCGGCGAACTTATCCTCGACAATAACGACCTTGAACGCGAACGCGGCATAACGATCTTGTCGAAGAACGTATCCATCAACTACAAAGATACTAAAATCAATATAATAGACACTCCGGGGCACGCCGACTTCGGCGGCGAGGTGGAGCGTGTGCTCAATATGGCCGACGGCTGTCTGCTCCTTGTCGACGCTTTCGAGGGACCGATGCCCCAGACCCGCTTCGTGCTCCAGAAGGCTATCCAGATCGGCCTGAAGCCTGTGGTGGTGGTCAACAAGGTCGACAAACCCAACTGCCGTCCAGACGAGGTGCAGGAGATGGTGTTCGACCTGATGTTCAACCTCGACGCTACCGAGGAACAGCTCGATTTCCCCACGATTTTCGGCTCCGCCAAGAACGGCTGGATGTCGACCGACTGGCAGAAGCCCACAGACAACATCGTGCCGCTGCTGGACGCCATCCTTGAATATATTCCCGCACCAGAGACGCATGAGGGTGATCCTCAGATGCTTATTACATCGCTTGATTTCTCGAGCTACGTCGGACGTATCGCCGTGGGTCGTGTGCACCGCGGCACTCTCCGCGAGGGGATGGAGATAGGCCTGAGCAAGCGCGACGGCTCGGTAGTGAAGCAGAAAATCAAAGAACTGCACACTTTCGAGGGTATGGGCCGCAAGCGTGTCAGCGAGGTGTCGTCGGGCGATATCTGCGCCCTCGTAGGTCTGGAGAACTTCGAGATCGGCGACACGGTGACTCTCTTCGACAATCCCGATCCGCTGCCCCGTATCGCCATCGACGAACCTACAATGTCGATGACTTTCACGATCAACGACTCACCTTTCTTCGGCCGCGACGGCAAGTTTGTGACTTCGCGCCACATCCACGAACGCCTTATGCGAGAGCTTGACAAGAACCTGGCCCTTCGCGTGGAAAAAGGGGTGGATGAGGATAAATGGAGCGTTTTCGGCCGCGGTGTGCTTCACCTCTCGGTGCTCATCGAGACCATGCGCCGCGAGGGCTACGAGCTCCAGGTAGGGCAGCCCCAGGTTATCATCAAGGAGATCGACGGCCGCAAGTGCGAGCCGGTGGAGATGCTGACCATCAACGTCACCGAGGAGTATGCCTCCAAGATGATCGACATGGTGACGCGCCGCAAGGGCGATCTGCTGTCGATGACCTCACAGAACGACCGTGTGCACATGGAATTCGTAATCCCGTCGCGCGGTATCATCGGTCTGCGCAACAATGTGCTCACCGGATCGGCCGGCGAGGCCATCATGGCTCACCGTTTCCTTGAATACCAGCCCTGGAAGGGGGATATCGAACGCCGCACCAACGGCTCGCTGATCGCGATGGAGGCCGGCACGGCATACGCCTACGCCATCGACAAACTTCAGGACCGCGGCCGCTTCTTCATCTTCCCGCAGGAGGAGGTCTACGCCGGCCAGGTCGTGGGCGAGTCGGCCAAAGACAAGGATATCGTCATCAACGTCACCAAGTCCAAGAAGCTCACCAACGTGCGTGCCTCCGGTACCGACGAAAAGGCCAAGATCGTGCCTCCGGTAGTGTTCTCGCTCGAGGAAGCGCTGGAATATATCAAGGAGGACGAATATGTGGAGGTGACCCCCAACCATATCCGTATCCGCAAAATAATCCTTGACGAACTGGAGCGCAAACGCGCCAACAGAGATTGATAATATTTTAAACGACAGATAAATGAAACCGTCCATTCCCAAGGGTACGCGAGATTTCTCTACCGTAGAGATGGCGCGCCGCAACTATATTTTCGATACTATCCGCAAGGTGTTCGCTCTCTATGGCTACAACCCGATAGAGACTCCCGCTATGGAGAATCTTTCCACCCTCATGGGAAAGTATGGCGAAGAGGGTGACAAACTCCTGTTCAAGATACTCAACAGCGGCGATTTCCTCCGCGGCGCCGACAAGGCGCTGATCGAGGCCGGCGACACCGTGCGTCTGGCTTCGCAGATCTGCGAAAAGGGGTTGCGCTACGACCTTACGGTGCCGTTCGCGCGCTACGTAGTGCAGCACCGCAACGAGCTGCAGATGCCTTTCAAGCGCTACCAGATTCAGCCGGTGTGGCGTGCCGACCGTCCGCAGAAGGGGCGCTACCGCGAGTTCTACCAGTGCGACGCCGATGTGGTGGGGTCTGACTCGCTGCTCAACGAGGTGGAACTGCTGCAGATGATCGACGAGGTTTTCCGTCGTCTTAAAATCCGCATCATCCTCAAACTCAACAACCGCAAGGTTCTCGCCGGGTTCGCCGAACTTATCGGTGCCCCCGACAAGATCGTGGATATCACCGTGGCTATTGACAAACTCGACAAGATCGGACTCGACAACGTCAACGCCGAGCTCCTCGAGCGCGGTCTGACTCAGGAGCAGGTGGATACCCTCCAGCCGATTCTTGCCATCAGCGGCACGATAGAGGAGCGCCTCGATGCCATCGAGCGTCTGCTGGCATCCTCCGAGACCGGCCGAAAAGGGGTGGAGGAGCTGCGCGAGGTTATCGGCGGCGTGCTGGCGCTGGGTCTGGATGCCGAGCTTGATTTGGATGTGTCGCTGGCCCGCGGCCTGAACTACTATACAGGCACTATCATCGAGGTCAAGGCTCGCGACGTGCAGATCGGCTCTATAACCGGCGGCGGCCGCTACGACAACCTCACCGGAGTGTTCGGTATGCCGGGGCTGTCGGGCGTCGGTATCTCATTCGGTGCCGACCGTATCTACGATGTGCTCAACACCCTTGACCTCTATCCCGCCGAGGCCACGGCTTCTACCGATGTTATGTTCGTGAACTTCGGCGCCGCCGAAGCTGCCGCCTCCATGAAGATGATGAAGGAGCTGCGCGCTGCCGGAATAGCCTGCGAGATTTACCCCGATGCCGCCAAGATGAAGAAGCAGATGGCATACGCCAACGCCTCGGCCGTTCCTTTCGTGGCGATGGTAGGCGAGAGCGAGATGCAGGCCGGCAAGATGGCGCTCAAAAACATGTCAACCGGCGAGCAGACGCTCGTGTCGCCCGCAGAAGCCGCCGCCATTATTGCAGAAAAGCACTAACCTCCACTTCGTTATCTATCAGTCATGAAGAATTTAAAGATACTTTTTATATTGGCGTCGGTCTTTTGCTGCTCGCTGGCGGCAAAGGCGGAGTTTCGCTGGGGTCCGGCTGTAGGTGTCAATCTGTCGACACTGAAATTTTCGCAGGATCTGTTCTCGGTTGACAAAAGCGTCGGCGAAGTGGCAGGTATCACCGGCGAGATGATGTTCCCGGGCATCGGTTTCGGTGTGGATTTCAGTGCCCTTTATTCGCAGGAAGGCGCCACGATGCACCTCGGCGAACGCAAGATGTGGCAGGTAGACGGCTATACCAATCCGCGCGCCTATCTCCACTATCTCTCGATACCTATCAACCTCCGTTTCAAATGGACGCGTATGAACGGCTTCGAGGAGACGCTCGCACCCTACGTGTTCGGCGGCCCTACGATTTCTATTCTTTGCGGCCACTCCGACATCAAGGCAATCGACTATGCCGCCGGTTGCATCGGTCTGCAGGCCGGTGTAGGTGTGGAACTCAAACGTCACTGGCAGATCCAGGGCCAGTATATGTGGGGGATGACCTACGGCCTGAAGATGGCCAAACTCACCGACTGCTCGGCCAAAAACCGCGTCTGGCAGCTCCGCGTGGCCTACATGTTCTGAGATATCTATGAAGAAATATATATACGTAAGGCTGTCGCGGATATGCGCGGCAGCCTTTGTTGTTGTGCGTCCGTAATGGCGGGATGTCAGAGGGGGCGGTGGGAGCGGAAGTATATGGCCTGGGAGATGCCTCGGGTGAGGAGGTAGAGGATGAAGGCCAGCCACAGGGCGTGGTTGCCCCACAGCGGATACAGGGTGAGTTCTACAGTGAAGAAAACGCCCATGGCCCAAAGCATGGTCACGAGGAGGCCGCGGGTGAGGGTGGCACCGATATAGACGCCGTCCCATACGAAACCGGCATATCCGGCGAAGGGAATGGTGATGGCCCACAGCCAGTATTCTCCGGAGGCCGCGATAACCTGTGTGTCGGAACTGAGTAACCGCAGAAATGCCTCGCCGGAGAAGAAATAGAGTGCGGTGAACAGTGTTGCCAGGAGCAGACCCCAGCGGAATGTACGGCTGATGCAAAGCTGCAGCCCGGTGCCGTCGCGAGCCCCCACATAGCGCCCGGCAAGCGCTTCTGCGGCGAAAGCGAAGCCGTCCATCATATACGAGAAGAGGAGGAAGAGCTGCATCAGCAGGGTATTGACAGCCAGTATCACGGCGCCCTGCGAGGCGCCGGCGCGTGTGAACCACAGGGTTACGGCTATCATGCAGGCCGTGCGCAGCATCACGAAGATATTGACCTTGAAGAAGCGCCGAAGCTGCGCGGGGAGCAATATGTCGGCGAGCGAAACCCTGGCGAGGCGGTAGCGGCGCAGGAAAAGTAGCCCGGCGCCAACGCCGGTCCATTGCGCGATGAGGGTACCGGTGGCCACACCTTCTATGCGCCAGCCGAAGCCGTAAACGAGCGTGATTGACGCCGCGATGTTGACGACATTGATAATCAGGGAGGTCCACATTATCATGCGTGAATTCTGCATACCGAGGAACCAGCCGGAAAGGGCGTAGGTCGACAGCATGGCAGGTGCACCCCATATCAGTATGCGGAAGTAGAGACGCGAGAGGGGAGCTGTAGCGGAATCCGGTTCCAGAAAGGCGACGAGCAGTTCGCAGACCGGATACTGGAGGACTATCATAAGTAGTCCGACCGTCACCGCCACCGTCAGCGACCGGTAAAGGACGAGGGTGGAGTCCTTGGCATTGCCCGCGCCGTAGGCCTGCGCCGAAAGCCCCGAAGTGCCGCCGCGCAGGAACCCGAAAAGCCAGTAAAGCATGTTGAACATCACACCTCCCACGGCGATGGCCGCGATATAGACCGCACTCCCCATGTGTCCGGTCACGGCGGTATCCACCAGTCCCAAAAGCGGGGTGGTGATGTTGGCCACGATCGACGGAATGGCGAGGGCGAGAATCTTGCGGTTCACTGGCTGGAAACATTAATCTGTAGGGTCGTGACCTGTCACGACCGCAAACAAGCGAGGCACTCTGTTTTGCAGTCGCGACAGGTCGCGACCCTACGATGTGGGAATGATATTATTTTTTGATGCGTCCGGCGGAGAGCGATGCGCGCCACAGATAGAAGATGATGGCGGCGTAGGCTATCACGCCTAAGAGCTGGAGCGTTTCGGGTGATGTGGGATTGACGAACTCGAAGCCGAGGAAGCGCGTCAGGGCGGCGAACACGCCGAAGAGGGCGCCGCCGGCGATAAGACCGGAGGATATGAGTGTGCCGCGGTCGCGACGGGCGTCATTGACTTCTTTATCCTTGGAGGAGTTGGCCACGAACCATGCCACGGCACCG
>URZG01000094.1 GCA_900552325.1 uncultured Porphyromonadaceae bacterium
GCCCGATGGAGACTTCGGCAACCCCGTCCTCGGGGAGTTCGTCGCCCAGAGGGTAGTAGTTGAGCGAGCGGGCCACGCCGGAGAATGAGGGGAAATAGTAGCCGTCGGTATCGCGCCCCACGACTTCCTGTATTATCACGGCCATTTTTTCCTGGTCTATGACGTTGGATGTGGCCGTCATGTAGGCTTTCGATTCTTCGTAGAATACGGAGGCATACACTCCTTTTACGGCGGAGGCCAGGTCGTCGAGCATCGCCTCGCGGGTAGCGGCGGGAGGCACCATGTATGTGGCGTAGACACCGGCGAAGGGCTGGTAGTGGCTGTCCTCCAGCAGCGAGGAGGAGCGCACGGCCAGGGGGGTATCCACCACCTCGATAAGTGCCAGCAGGTCGTCGCGTACGCGCTGGGGGAGCCTGGCGGCCAGGAACCGGCGGAGTATCTCGGCGTCGGAAGCGTCGCTCAACGCCACCGGATAGAGGTCGTTGTCGGCCATGAACTCGTCGAAGATGTCGGTACACAGCACCACTGTGCGCGGTATGGATATCGTCACGCCGTTGAAGTTGTCGAACTCCGGATTGCGCTTGATGATGGAGTCGATGAACGCCAGACCGCGTCCTTTGCCACCCATCGACCCCTGCCCGATGCGGGCGAAGTTGGAATAATGGTCGAAGCGGTCCTTCTTGAATTCGGCCACCACGCCGCGGTTTTTCATGCGGCGGTATTTCACGATGAGGTCGAAGAAGAGCTGTTTCACCGCCTGGGCGCGGCTTATGTCGGTGAAATGGTGGGCGCGCACCACATCGGCGATGCCGAACATCGCCCTGGAATAGAGCCAGCGCGAGATGTCGTTGCGGCGCGCATGATAGAGGAGCGATTCCGACGGGATCTCGAACATCCTCTTCTGGAACTCGTTGATCGACTTTATACGCATTATCTCGCGGCCGTCCGACGGGTTGCGTATCACGAAGTCGCCGAAGCCGAAATTGCGCCGCACGGCGTTGCCGAGATCGACGGGCAGTTTCTTGGAGTTCTTGTCAAGGAATATCCCCGCGAACTCGTCGCAGGCGCTGCGGTTCTCGGACTCGGTGGATTCCACGATTATCGGCAGATAGCGGTCGAGGTTCCTGACGTAGCGGGCGAGCCTGAGGCCGGCCTTCTGGTCCTTGACCCCTTCGCGCATGAACGACACGTCGGTGATGAGCCCGAGCATCTTGTCGGAATATTTGTCGTAGAGGGCCTTTGCTTCCTCATAGTCGCGTGCCAGGATCACTTTGGGGCGTCCGCGCATGCGCAGCATCTTCTCGTGCTCGTTGAGCGCTTCGGTCGAGAAGTTGAGGCTCTGGCCCAGCAGGAACTTGTAGAGATGGGGGAGTATGGAGGAGTAGAAACGCACCGAGTCCTCCACCATAAGGATCATGCGCACACCCACGTCGAGCACGTCGTTCTCGGCGTTCATCTTATCCTCGAGGAGCTTGATGATGGCCAGCAGGAGATCCACGTTGCCGAGCCATGAGAACACATAGTCTATCCCCGAGAAATCTTCGGCGGCAAGCCGTCGCGACACCTCCTTGGAGAAGGGGGTAAGCACCACGAACGGTATGTCCGCGAATTCTTTCTTTATCTCGCGGGCGCCGGTGAAGGTCTCGCTTATATCCATGCCCGGCATGGCGATGATAAGGTCGAAATGCTTCTGCCTCAGCAGGTCAAGCGCTTCGGAAATGTGCGATACCCTCGTGATGCGCGGTGGCGACGAGAGGTTGAGGGCCACATATTCGTTATATAGCTGCTCCTCCACGCGGCCGTCCTCCTCCATCATGAAGGCATCGTATGGCGACGCCACGAGGAGCACATTGAAGATGCGCTTCTGCATGAGGTTCTGGAAGGCCGTGTCTTTAAGGTAGAGGCGGCTGATGGATTCTTCGTTCATAGGTATGAGGGATAGCTGTGCGCCACGGATGGCGGGTGACTGTCAGATTTTAAGCGACCGTATGGCGGCCATCGGGTCGGGCGCGGAGAACACATAGCTGCCGGCCACCACCGCGTCGGCTCCCGCGTCGGCTACAAGTGGGCAGGTACGGTCGTTGATGCCGCCGTCGATTTCGATGATGGCTTTGGAGCCGGTGCGGTCGATGAGTTCTTTCAGGCGTCGGGTTTTCTCCACGGTATGACTGATGAAACTTTGTCCGCCGAACCCGGGATTAACCGACATGAGGAGCACCATATCCAGCCCTTCGATCACATCCTCGAGCATGCACACCGGAGTGGAGGGATTGAGGGTGACGGCCGCCTTCATCCCGGCGTCATGTATGGCGTGGATGGTGCGGTCGAGGTGCAGGCACGCCTCCTGGTGCACGTTCATGATAGCCGCGCCGCAGTCGCGCACCTGCGAAATCCATTTTTCGGGTTTCACTACCATCAGATGTACGTCCATCGGTTTGGCGAGGGTCTTCGCCACCGCTTTCATCACCGGAAAGCCGAAAGAGATGTTGGGCACGAACACGCCGTCCATCATATCGATATGAAGCCAGTCGGCTTCGGAAGCGTTGATCATCTCAACGTCGCGCTGTATGTTGCCGAAGTCGGCCGACAGCAGGGAGGGTGATACTATCATGGTTTTATTTGTTTTTTTTCGGTTTGAAAGCCTGCCAGCAGATATACGCCAGGCAGATCAGCAGGAGGGCGAAGCCGCAATAGGTGAAATAACCGTTGTAGCGTTCAAGGGTGGCGAAGAGCTGGTCGTAGCTCACATTCTTGCCCAGCCAGTAGCCGAGGGCGGCGAGTATGCAGTTCCATACGCCGGCGCCGAGGGCGGTGAACACAACGAACACCCCGATATTCATCCTCGCCAGGCCGGCGGGAATGGATATGAGCTGGCGTACTGCGGGGATGAGGCGCCCTATGAAGGTCGACACTGCGCCGTGACGGTCGAAATATGTCTCGGCTTTCTCCACTTTGGCCTGGTCGATGAGGCAGGCATGGCCGAAACGGCTGTTGGCGAAGGCATAGACAATCGGTCGTCCGAGCCATAGCGACAGGAAATAGTTTACGAGCGCGCCCACAACGGCTCCGGCGGTGGCTACGAGTATGATCACGGCAATGTTCATGTCGCCGCGTGTCACGGCTATGTAGGCTGCCGGGGGCACTACGACTTCGGAGGGGAAGGGGAGAAACGAGCTTTCTATCACCATGAAAAGGAATACCAGAGTGTAGCCGGCGTTCTCGTAGAAGAACTGGAAGAGATAGGAGGCCGAGAACCAGTCGGAGAGCGAGAGATTGATCAGGCAGTCAAGCATTTTGTGCGGGTGTTGGTTTTACGAACTGTTGTTTGTGTGGTGCAAGCCGGAACGGAGCGGATGGATTCTGCGGCGTTCCGGGGGCAAAGTTACGTATTTTCGGCCATATTTAGTAACTTTGCGGCCGCAAAACCGAAAGAGATGAACAAAGACTTCCGACTGAAAGGGCACCTGGCCATGTTGGGCGCCAACACTATGTGGGGGCTGATGTCGCCGGTGGCCAAGCTGGTGATGGCTGCGGGGATGGTCACTCCGCTGCTCCTTACCGACTGCCGTATATGCGGGGCTGCGCTGCTGTTCTGGCTGATGTCGCTGTTCTGCCCCAAGGAGCATGTGCCTGCGGGCGACCTGCTCCGCCTCGCCGGCGCCGGGATGCTCGGCATCCTGCTGAACCAGGGGAGTTTTATATTCGGCGTCGGCCTGACCTCTCCCGGCGAGGCGTCGCTCATCACCACCACCATGCCTATGTGGGTGATGCTCCTGGCGGCACTGATCCTCAGGGAACCTATCACGTTCAAAAAAGTCGGCGGTATCGTGCTGGGTGCATCGGGCGCGCTTATTCTCGTGATGGGCAACGCCGGGGGCACCTCGCGCGGCGACAATCCTGTGGCGGGCGATCTGCTGGTGCTCGGGGCTCAGCTCAGCTACGCGCTCTACCTTACCTTCTATAAGAATTTCATAAAGAAATACTCGCTGGTGACGCTGATGAAGTGGATGTTCACTTTCGCCGCCGCAGTGGCCCTCCCACTGTCGTTGTTCACGCTCCCGGCTGTTGACCTCCATGCGTTGTCGTGGGGCGAACTGGCCGGTATCGGTTATGTAGTGGTGTTCGGCACCTTTCTGGCCTATATATGCATCATGGTCGGACAGAAGAACCTCCGTCCGACCGTTGTAGGGATGTACAATTACGTCCAGCCTATCGTAGCCACCATTGTCGGCGTTTCGCTGGGGCTTGACCATTTCACGTTGCCCAAAATTTTCGCTATCCTCCTCATCTTCTCCGGTGTCTACCTCGTCACCATCAGCCGCGCCGCCGCCCCCTCTCCGGCAAAAGCATGAGTCTCATAGTGTAATATGATACGGAAAAGATGTGGCTTTCTCAAAAATTAATGGTGAAAGAGAGCGCGGGCGTGGGGTGCAACTTTCCAGTCCCATTTGCCGGTGAATATATAACTGAACTACCTACCGACAGCGATGTATTAGTAATAGTTTCAGCTTCTTTGCGCAGTTTTTTTGATTTTTTGAACATGGGAATACTGCCTAACGCTATGGCAGCTCCGACAGCCATGCCTCCGATTAACTCCCCTGGAGTTTCAGCTCCTAAAAACAAAAAGGAACCGCCCCCGCCGTTCGCCGCCCCGGCATATCCCGATACCAACCCTGCGAGAAATAATGTGGTCAAGGCACTTCCCACAGAAACCATTGCAACACCTCCGGCTTTATACTTTTTTGCTTCTTTTAAAAGATCCTCACGTTCAGCGGAAAGAACAACCGCATATTGAGTCGCTGAATCGTCAAATCCGTTGATCCCCTTCTCTGTAACTAAACCACAATCCGTAGATTCGTTGACCATGTGTGCTACCGAATCCGCAACATGTGTTACTAAATCAGATTTTGCTGTTTGCTCATTTACATCATGATCATATATGTCATGTGTCTGTCCGTAAATATTTGTAGTGGAATAAAGTAGACAGCCGATCAGTGATAGGGTTAGTTTTTTCATAGCTGAAAAATAGTGAAAATTAGAGGGTATAGGTCGGCGACCTATGCCCTCTTTTAGATATTCCCCTGACGAAAAGGTTTAATTCTTAGATTCTACTTTTTAAATAACCCTGATAAAAAGTAGATTTACCATTTTCATCATGACTATGATCACGCCCTATCCATACACAATACTCATGAGTCTTGAAAAATGCACCGATGGGTTCTAATGCGTACTTGCAAGGTGCAAACCATGCGGCAGATATAATTTCCACCGGTTGACCACGGAATCTGACTATACTTGTGCGATATTGTGTCATGCCATTTTCATCACCGGTATGGCGTCGGCCGGTAATCACACGCCCTACAGGTGCTCTGAAAGATGAATCACTTTCCTTAATGGAACTGTGCCATTCATGGTCAGTGACAGTAATTTCTCCTGGAATAGTTTCTCCGTTGTAGTTAATCGCTTTTAACCGAGCAACCTCATAGAAGGTTGTACCATTTTCATCTCCGGAATGTCTTCGTCCCGTTACCACTTGATTGTTATTCACATAGAACTCAGAAACGGACTCCTTATAAGGCCCACAGAGTTGGAATGATCTTGGTACTAACAAGACTTCATCTGACGATAGTATGGAGGTTAAAGAAGGATAGCCATATTCAGGTTGGTAATCAAATCTTTTATACCATGGGCCTAATGGTCCTGTTGTATACTCTTGTTCACCAACTTCACCCCAGCCACCGGCATAAAGATGCCATGGGGTTTCAGATAGCTTTATTTGGTAATTAGTGAGATGCCAAGGTATACTTGACGATTCTTCACCTACAGTTACATCGGAAAAAGTGAATACTGTTTTGAAGTTGCCGACTGAGCTGTAGGTTGCATGTGATCCTCTGGCATTGTAGAGCGTAAGACATTCCTTCCCATCATTATTAGCTATTTCAAGACTGGATGCAGGATAGTAGGTTTTTCCTGTATGCTGGTTTAGCCAAGCTCCTCTGATTTTACCTTCGGCAATATCCAGGGTAAATCCTTCCCAGTCTCCTTGATGGTTTCCGAAAGGAGCCGGATTATATCCGAAAAAGTACCAGTACTCCCTCATTTCACATTTCAAGCCTGAGTCATCAGTATAGAAATAAGAGTGGGTGAATACAGGCACACGTCCCGTTGGATTCCGGTCTCCATCCAAGCGGGTTCTGAATGGCTGGAGAAAAAATTGATTGTCCGAGTTTAACGCAGCCTTGTCACGGGGTCTCATATTATAAAAGACCATGTTGCCGCTCGGATCTGTATGTTTGAGAGCTATTGTGTCAACCGGTATGTCAAAAAAGTTACTTGAGTGGCTGTCGCTCGTAGTAAAATCACCGATATTTTTGTCAAACCCTAAGTCGCGCCCATTAGTTATATGTTGGCGGAATCGCGATTGCCGAATGAAATCCATTGGATCCATCGGGAAAGTATGGGTATAGCCGTCATTTGGCAGGTAAGGGTATAGATGAAGTATTATATCTATGTCCGCTTCTTTTGTTGGGTGACAAAGTAGTGAAGCGCACCGATAAATGGTGTAACCATTTTCATCACCATAATGACGTCGGCCGACCAGCATGTGATCATCTGAGGAATTATACCATATTCCTGCAGATTCGACTATGGGAGCGGATCCTTGGTAATCTGTTGTGTATGTTGGGAAGCCGTTATACATGACTTTCCCTGTCAGATAAGTTGTGTCACCATTTTCATCTCCGTTATGATGGCGACCGATAATAACATGATTCACCGGAGCATCAAAGCCGTTTTCGTCAGATTCTTTTATTGTGGAATCATTTTCCGGGGTATTAATTATAGTAACGTCGCCAGGTAACAATAAGCCGTCGGAAGAAAGTGCTTTCAAGGATGCATATTCATAACGTGTATAACCGTTTTCGTCTCCGTTGTGAACGCGCCCTGTTATGACCATGTTTGTAGGGCACTTAAAATTACCATCGCTTTCTTTTATGCGATCCGAAACGAAGCGCTCGTCAACTGCTATGTATGCCCCCTTTGGCGCAGGTCGCAATGCTTTATTGTTCAAGGTAAAAGCACGCACTTTGTAGATGATTTCAGCTTGGGTGTCTTTGACGTTTGATGCCCAGCCTGCAATTAAATGATTGTAATCAGTTTGATACCATGAATATACAGTTCGGGAAGAGATAGCTTCGGTAACTTCGGTGATTTTACATAAATTATGAGTCACCTCAGCGGTCGTTACTACCATGTAATTTTTGGCATAATCGCAAATAATCCCTACAATTACCCGGTTGCCATTAACGGTTTCCCCTGATAAATCAGCTGTTGTAGGAAGCTCGACAGTCTTGTAATTAACGAATGAAATTTCGCCAAATAATTCCTCGCCGTTTTCGGAGAAAGCTTTTAAAATACCGTATTGATACGTGACGATTGGTTTGCCGTCTGCAGCAAGGGAGATACCTCGTCCGGTGATTGCGGAATTCCACGGGCACATGAATCTATGTTGGTCTCCATAGAATCCATCACTGTTTTGTCTTTCGACTAATTTAATGATAAATGTTTTCATTTTCAAAAAAATTAATTAATAAATAAATATCCTTACGGTTAACCTGTATAATAAGGATTGTTATGATTTTTTATTTATTATTTAATATGGCAAGTATTGTGCCAAGCTATAAAAAGAATAAGAAAAAATGAAATTTAGGCGAGAAAATAATATATAAAGGTAGGGCGTGTAAAAAAAAATATAGGTATA
>URZG01000095.1 GCA_900552325.1 uncultured Porphyromonadaceae bacterium
CGGCATGCCGAAAACGGGGGCCAGTCGTTGAAATCTATGATTGAGAGGGTGCCGTCGGCGCCCTCTATGCACTCACCGCCGTAGACGATGAGATTGAGTTCATGTGCGGCGCTTTCGCAAAGGTTGCGCAGACGCTGCCCGAAAAGTTTCTCGGCCTGACGGGCGGCTACAGAGTCGGCGTCGGCGCTGACGGCCTTGAGGCCGCGGGGTTCCTCCTCGAAGGGGCGGAACCAATGGAAGAAACCGGTGGAGATCACACCGTAGAACTTCACCAGCCGCCCCGGCAGATGGCGCGAGATCACCGCACGGTGGAAACCGCGCAGAAAGTACTCCTGAAGCACGTCCTGAGCCTCGGAGGGGGTGCGCACATAGCACACGTCCTCGGCGTGCTGGGCATGGAAATCGCCGCGCTTTATCCAGCACTGGCGCATGCCGAGCTTTTCCAGACGCCTCGCCACGGCCTCGTCGGTATCCACCACGATACTCTCCGGGTAAGGGATGCCGCTGCCGAGGAGTATCCGGGCCTGGCGCTCGCGTATGCAGTTCTCTATGCCGTAACCGGAGTTTATCACCAGGCGCCCGGCATCCTCCATCTGCTGCAACAGCTCGGTGGAGCGGCGCTCGCGGCACATATTGATCACCACATCCTCCTCCACGGGTCCGGCCACGAACTGCTCTTCGGTGTATATACGCACCTCACAGCCACGTTTGCGCAACTGCTCGGCCACGGTGTTGAGTATCGTGGCGTCATTGCCTATATGGTTGGGCGAATAGGCGCCGGCGCGCATCACCGCTGCTATTTTTGTCTGAGCCATAAAGGGGAATGATACAATCGGTTACAGATATGGGGCAGAATTCCGGCGATATGCCGCCGGCCGTTCACGCACGCCACTTGGCGGTGCAAAGTTACCTATTTTTTCGCGGTATGCAAAAAAATTCGTTTTCATCGGCCCATAATGAGTGACGAGGCCACGGCGTGCGCTCCCTGCTGGAGTCACCTTCACTCCCCGATTTTGTACTTTGGCGAAATTTCGCTATCTTCGCGCTCCGGTTACGCCATACAATAAAGCACGGCCGCGCACGTTAAAGAAACAGACACCATACATCCGACATGAAACCACTCCATATAATATTCCTTCTGGCACTCACGGCCGTAATGGCTTCGTGCTCGTCGAACAAGTCTCAACTGACTTATTTCGAAGATCTTGAGAAAATCTCCACCACCCAGATGCCAAAGTCCGTGCCGCTGAAACTCGGCGCGGGCGACGAGCTTTATATTCTCGTGCAGGCCGACGAGCCGAAGGCCGCCGCTCCCTACAATATGATTTCATCGGCGGTCAGCGAGCGTGAGAACCTGCTCCAGACCAACGTCCAGGCCAAGGCGCAGACCTACCTGGTGAATACCAGGGGCGACATCGACTTCCCCCAGCTCGGCTGGATACATGTGGCCGGCATGACCGTGGAGGAGCTTCAGGACTACCTCACCAACCGCATCGGCAAAATGATCGACAACCCGATCGTGACCGTGGAACTGGTCAACTTCCGTGTCAGCGTGCTCGGCGAAGTGCTGAAGCCTGGCCCGGTACGTGTGACCCGCACCCGCTACTCCATACTCGACGCCCTGGCCGACGCCGGCGACATGACCCCTTACGGACTGCGCGACCAGGTGCTGCTGATCCGCGACAACAACGGTGTACAGGAGCGCGTGCAACTCGACCTCACCTCCTCCGAGGTGCTCACCTCTCCCTACTTCTATCTCCAGCCCAACGACTATATCTACATCAAGCCCAACAAGATCCGCGAGGCCAACGCACGCTACAACTCCGAAAGCGGACAGCGTCTGCAGGTAGTCAGCACCGTAGTGTCGGCAGCGTCGGTGATCGCCTCGCTGATGATCGCACTTTTCGTAAAGTAATCCATTTCCGCCAATCCGTTATACCCTGTCAGCTTTGGAAAACAAGACCTCCGACTTAATGGACATACGCGCTCTCATGCGCGACTATCGCCGTCACTGGTACTGGTTCGTGATATCTATCTTCGTGTGCGGCCTCATCGGCCTCTTCTTTATATCGCGAAAGAAGGACATCTACGCCGTCACCGCCACCATCCTCATCGAGGAGGACAAGGATTCCGGCGGCGGCGGAAGCACCCCCGAGATGAGTTTCAATTTCAGCTCGATGTTCTCCGGCGGAAACGGTGTCGACGAGGAGGTGTTCCTCGTATCGTCGCACAACCTCTTCAAGGATGTGGCCAGGAAGCTCGGCCTTGACAAATCGTACACCCGGCGCGACGGCATACGTCTGGGTACCGCCCTCCACGGCGACTCGCCGATAGAAGTGGTGGCACCGGTGAACTATGCCGACACCACCCGTCATCCCGTCAGCTTCAAGGTAGAGGTCAATTCCAAAGGGAAGGTAAAGGTACGCATGAAGGATGTGCGCGAGAAAGCCGTGCTCTTCGAGAAAGAGAACCAGACCCTCCCACTCACCATCGACACCCGCTACGGACGCTTCATCCTCACTCCCACGAAATATTACAACCCTTCCGACCCGGAAATAACGCTCTACATCGGCGTAAACAACTACGACAGCGCCGCCGAGGACCTCTCGGCCGAGGTGCAGACCGGCCTGGCACAGAAAAACACCAAGGTAATCTCGATCACTTACGAGACAGAGAATCCCGAATTCGGCAAAGAGCTAATCAACACCATCATAGCCCTCTACAACGAACAGGGGCTCGAGCACAAGAACCGCCGCAGCGAGCAGACAATCCGTTTCCTCGACGACCGTATAAACCTGCTGCTGGGGCAGATACGCAAGAATGACGAGACCACCCGAGAGTTCAAGGAGCACAACGGCCTGGCCGACGTCTATGCCGAGGCCGAATACAACATGACCCTCAAGGGCACCGTGGCAAACGAGCTTTTCCAGGCCGAGACACAGCTCGAGATCATGAAGATGGCTCGCGAGTTCCTCAACACTCCGGGCAACGAGTACGCCCTGGTGCCCTACCAGAACGTGTCGACCGCCAACAACCCCAACGCCAACAACGGTATCGACCAGCTTGTGAGCACCTATAACAAACTCGTGCTCGAGCGCATGCAGATCGCCTCTACCGCCAAGACCACCAACATCGCCCTCCAGAAAATATCCGAACAGCTCGACGCCCTCCGCGCCAACATCATCGTGACCATGAACAAGGTGGCCGACGGCGCCGAAGTGTCGGTGCGCGAGCTGCGCCGCCAGCTGGGCGAGGCGCAGGGATCACTGGGCAAGTTCCCTGAACAGGAACGCCAGTTCCTCAACATCAGCCGTGACCGCCAGCTGCTCAACGCCCTCTACTCCTTCCTCCTGCAGAAACGCGAGGCCACAGCCCTGCTCCTGGCCGACACCAATCCCCGCGGACGTATCATCGACGAAGCCTACACCATGCGCGACTCGCTGAGCCTCTCATCCAAGATGATAATGGCAATCGCGCTGCTCTGCGGCCTCCTGATCCCGATGGCTGTGATCTACCTCATGGGGCTTTTCCGCACAAAAGTGGTGGAACGCGAGGAGATCGACAAAAACACGAAAGTGCCCGTCCTCGGCGAGATATGCCAGTCGCGCGAAGGGAAAGCCCTGGTTGTCACCCCCGGCAACAATACCCCCACAGTGGAGCTTTTCCGACTCATACGCACCAATCTGCAGTTCGTGCTCAACGGGCGCGACCAGAAGGTCGTGCTGGTGACGTCGTCGCGCTCCGGCGAGGGGAAATCGTTCATCGCCGTGAACACCGCCGCCGCCCTGGCCATGACCGGCAAGCGCGTGGCACTGGTGGGTATGGACATACGCCGCCCGCGCCTTGGCGAAGAGCTGGGCATCGACAATCCGCAGGGCCTGACCAACTATCTCGTCGACAACTCGCTCAAGGCCACGGATATAGTCAATGCCGCTCCCGTCGGGATCGACACTCTCGACGTGGTTCTATCCGGCCCCGTACCCCCCAATCCCGCAGAGCTGCTTCTGAGCAAGCGCGTTGACGAACTCTTTGCCGAACTGCGCCACCACTACGACTACATCGTGGTCGACTCCGCTCCCCTTGGGATGGTCAGCGACACCTTCACCCTGGCTCATATCGCCGATGCGACGATCTATGTCACCCGTCTCAACGTCACCACAAAGAGCGATATCGCCACCCTCAACTCCATCTACGCCGAACAGCGCCTGCCGCGTCCGGGCGTAGTGGTCAACGGCACCGAGGCAGCCGACCGCACCTACACCTATTCCGGAAAAGACAAGAAGCGCAAACGTTCGGTTTTCCGCCGCAAATAAACCATAGCCAGCACGTTGCAACAAACCGCACCCATAGAGACACTTCAACCCGCACGGATGGAGGAGGACAACGACCGCACGTTCACGTTCTCCTGGGAAACCGCGCGCGTGCCACTGTTCTTTCTCCTGTGCATGTCGCTGTTCGGCCTGAGCGTTTATCCGGTGTTCATCGTTATCATAGCGCTGCTTTTCTACACATGGAAAAACAGCCGCTACGACACCCTGATAATGTCGCTGATACTTTTGGGGGGCTTCCAGTTCTACGGCGGACTCCCCTTTATGCGTGCGGCTATTATCATCTTCATGGCCATGCTGGGTATAGTGCTTCTGAAAAAGACGCCTGTGTTCCGCAAGTCACTCCTCGCCATGGTGTTTTATGCGGTGTCACTGTTCATAGTGGCGAGGAAGAGTATGGAGCCGTTGGGGCATCAGCTCCCGATCCTCGCCACACAGCTCTATTTCCTGTTCTTTATAGTGGTGATGCTGATCTTTTCGGATAAGGAATTCAGCTTCAACGAATTTTTCCGCAGACTGTTCCCCTACTGCGTGATAATCTGCATATTCTACTGCCTGGACTTCTTCATCATCGGCGGCTATTTTCTGCTTCCGGGTGTTAACGGAGAACCGCTCTGGGATCCCGATATGGCCCCCTTCTCCTTCCGCATGGTGCGTCAGCGTCCCCCCGGGCTGTATCTGCTCGCATTGCTGATCTACCCCATGGCCAACGGCTGGAAAATGCCACGCTGGGTGTGGATTCCTCTCCTCGGGGCCATCGCCGCCACCCAGACCTTCACCGTGCTTACCGGCCTGATATTCGGGTTTGTGGTGGCACAAGGTTCATTCCGCAGATACGGGAAATATATCCTCACGGGCACACTGTTCTTCGTGGCGCTCTACTGTGTCGACTCAGCCATCTCCGGAGGGGACGAGAAAAGCGTGCTGCGTATACGCCAGCAGGTCGACCAGATTTTTTCCATACAGCAGGTAGAGGACGAAGAAGATATGGCCGAACTCGGCACAGGCCGCATGGCCCAGGCCATTCCTAAACTGGAACTGCTCTATGACCTTGACATGGAATGGTTCGGGTTCGGTTACCTGCATCCCGAAAAGACCACCAACCAGATATTCTTCGTCTACAATCCGTTCTACTCCGATGTGCAGAAAGCCAACGAACTTGCCACCGGCGTGGAGATTGCGGGGGTCCAGCTGTTTCTCAATTCAGGTTACTTCGGCATAGCCGCGCACATAGTGTGGCTGATATGCCTGTGGCTGATAGTGCGGCGCAGGCCTATGGCCAAATGTTTCCTCACGGTGATGCTGATCATGATATGGTTCGGTATCGGCGGATACACCGGGATGAACATGCCGCAGGGACAACTTATAGCCGCCACGGTGTTCGCCGGGATTCTCCTTCAGGACCCCGACCGGCCCAGCAACATAGGGCGCCGTCACGAGCGGCTGTTGCGTGAGCGCATCGACAGGGCCGACTCCACCGAGGGCTCCTGAACCGTATAAATAAGCTCCATGAAGATATTCCATTGCTTTTTCGGATTCCGCACGGGAGGGTCGGAGACTATGGTTGTCGACCTCGCCAACGAACAGACTCGCCGCGGACACGACGTGACACTCCTTGTGGTCAACACCGATACCGATCCCGCTCTCCTGGCTACCCTCTCCTCCGGGGTGCACCGCATACTCATCGGGCGGCAGCCCGGCTCGCGCAACCCTATGCCGGTGGCACGCCTCAATGCCATCCTCATCAGGCACCGACCCGATGTGCTCCACCTGCACAATGCCGGAATCACCGGCATGATCCTCCCACCGCTGCGGCGCCATATCGTAACGACACTCCATACCACAGGCATCGACCTCTCCCTGGGGCGCGGCGCCTCGCGGTTCGTGGCGATAAGTCCCACCGTAAAAGAGGAAGCACTCACACGCCATCCCGGCACCAAAATAGAGATCATCCCCAACTCCATAAATTTCGACGCCATAGGGCGCCGCCCCGACTCCCCGCCCCCCTCAACCCGGCTGAGAATAGTGCAGCTGGGACGCCTCTTTCCCGAAATAAAAGGGCAGGACCTCCTTATCCGTGCGCTCGGGATACTGCGGCGCGAAGGGATAACCGACATCACTGCCGAGTTCATCGGCGACGGCGACGGCCGCGCCCCCCTCGAGGAGCTTGCCCGCTCGGAAGGGGTCGAGGGGCAAGTGTCGTTCACCGGCAGTCTGAGCCGCCGCGACACTTACAGCCGCCTGATGCGCTACGACCTGATGGTGCACCCCTCGCGAATCGAAGGGTTCGGTCTGGCAATAATCGAGGGGATAGCGGCAGGTCTACCCGTAGTGGTGCCCGACCGCGGCGCCCCCTTCGAGATAACACGCCGTGGCGAACTGGCCCATACTTTCGCCTACGGCGACGCCGCCTCGCTGGCCGACACCCTCCGAGCCATACATGACGACTACCCCGCAGCCGTAACGCATGTGGCTGCCGCAACAGAATATGCACGCAGAAATTTCTCGCTCGACGCAATGACCGACTCATACCTCAGACTCTATGAAACACTCTGAACCGCACACCACATCACCGACTGGAATCACACCTCCCGGCACGCCCCGATTAACAAAATCAATTATCAGTAAGGGAAACAAAACTCCTTACTGTTTTTTAGTTTTCGGGGCATCCTACCTAATAATGCTTACAATCGTATTTCTCGCTTCATGGCATAGGCTGGGACTTGAATACGGAGCCGTGTCATCGCTCATATCCGCACTTTCCGAAGCGTCGCTTCTCACGTTGCCCTACATCTTCCTTCCACGGCGGTGGCGCTGGACGATTACAATACCCGGCTTTATCGTGGCGGCATCACTGCTGGTCAACGCCTGGTACTACCCCTATTTCGGCGACATAATGCCCCCGGGAAATTTCCTTATGGCGTCGACTATCGACAGCACCCTCGTGGAATGTTCCATAGCCGCCATGAGATGGTCCGACCTTCTGATAGCCCTCCCCATTCCCGCGGTCCTCGCATATTATATATGGCGGCGCAGACAGATTTCACAGGGCACCCCCTCCACCCGGTTGCGACTCGCTGTAACCACCTTACTGACGTGCCTTTTCATCTGCGGTCCCCTGAAAGGATTCGCCACCGTATACAGCCAGCTCCCGGCAAATGAACACACCCCGGCAAACGCATGGAAAGCATACACCATGCCCGGCACCGCCATTTTCACCCACACCGTGCGCCACGGATATATCGGAGGATACATCACCTACGGCTCCATAAACAAAGAAATCGAACTCACCGATGCCGACCGGCAGGAGATAATTCTGGCCGGGGAACGCACCCCCGCGCCACCGCTTGATGAACTTGCACAGTCGCTCCGGGGAGCCACTGAGGCGAACCGAGGCAAGAACCTGATTTTCA
>URZG01000096.1 GCA_900552325.1 uncultured Porphyromonadaceae bacterium
CCCCGCTTTTTTAGATATGTATGTTATCCTGTCTTAGGGTATCATGGCTGTCGTTCAATCGCCGGGCGCGAAAATCACGATACGGTTCCAGTCGTTTGTCTCATAAGGCTGAGTCGAGGAACCCTCGGCATCTATACTGAGGCGTGAGGCGTCGATATCGTAGTTTCCGACCAGTACATTCTTCACAGCTTCGGCTCTGCGCTTCGAGAGTCCGAGATTGTATTCGGATGTGCCGGTATCCTTGTCGGCGTATCCTTGCAGTATTATTCTGGAGTCGGGATTCTGCTGAAGATATTTCGCCACATTGTAAACGTTGACCATCTCTTCGTCGGTGATTTCCGCAGAATTGATATTGAAACGGCTCATGAAAAAGAAGTTTGGAGTCACTTATACTATCAACGGCATATCTGCGTTTATTGTTCAGGCACTGATCTGTGCAGCGACGGGCTCCTAAGAAGAACCGATGTACATACATCAAGAATAAAGAACCTGTCCTCACGGGCAAGTCCTTTATTCTTGATCCCGACCGGTTCCTGACTTCCGTTGCGGGATTACAAACCTAACATAAAACACGATTATTATCTTTCTTTTCTTTTGTCTTAGAAGTATGAGTCGGATTTTTATCCGCTCATGCCATAATACTAACCCTAAAAACTAATTCCTTAATAATAAATCAAACAAATCCTTTTGTCTTAAATCCTGCATTGGGAGGAGCTTCAGAAGAGGCTTTCCTCCTTGTTGCGATGCAAAGTTACAACACAAAACACCCTTTGTCAATAGTTTTTCGGCATGCTATGGCGCCGATATAGACAGTATTACAGTAGTATAAAATGTACTGCTTTGATTATTAATTAATTGTCGTAACGCATCTGCGGTGTTCGTATAGATGCGTATATAGGAAAAATAAGCCCTTTATGAAGGTGTGAATCCAACAATTACCTGCGTCTTTATAGAAGTTCAAGCAGCTTTCGCCGGTTTTTTACCGTGATTGAGTTGGGCGTGAAATCAATCAGATCATTATCTTTCATCCTTGTAAGAGCTGCTATCAGCGACTGTCGCTGAACGCCGAAAACGGTGTACATGTCACGTTGACGACATTCCAATGTTATATCCGTCCCAGTCCGGTCGGTGAGTGCTATGATCCAATATGCGATTCGCATTTCAAGTGAGCCGGAGGTAAGCGCGAGTACACCTTCTACGGATAGCTGGGCGTTCATGGAAAGAAGGTTCAGGTAGTTGAAAAGGAAGAGACGGTCAGATGTGATTATTTCGAGATAATCTTTTTTGTCAAGTTCGAGAATCCCTACCTCACCGATGGCTGAAACGGTGCCAGGATAGGAAGTGGTTTTCCCGAAAAAGAAGTCAGGAGCGATCACTTCGGGGGCAGTGATTGTCTGCGACACACGAAACCGTTTGTCGAAATTGCTGATCGTAACCCTGACACTTCCGGAAACCACCGAGCGGATTTTTTCACAGGGTTCTCCGGCCTCTACTATTATGTCGCCGTTGTGATATTTCAGGAAGTGAAAACGGTGTTTCCCTATTATTTCCGAGATTTTGTCGGTCGAGACCCCTTTGAAGAGCGGTAGCCCAAGGAGCGTTTCGTACATTGTGCCGGGTTTATCCATTGTTATATCTTTTTATGATATAACATCTATGAATCACAAAAGTTAGTGGTCCTTAATTATGGATAGCGCGTTCTTTTCGGAAAATCTGCAATGAATTTACGATGTTATGCCATGCAACGTAGGCAGCGGGGGCGGTAGAGGCCAGAGGATTAAGATAAGTAAGTGTCAGCCAGATGGCAAGTACCGTGTTTTTCTGTCCCAGACTTTGTGCGCCCGACACCGGATCGCCGAATTTCCGACCGATTCGGCGCCCTATGGCGAATTGCGCCGCGCATGCCAAAAGTGCTCCGGCTGCCAGCATAAGCATCTGCGGAATCATTGTGGCAGGTTCGCTCATGAGGAAGCTGACCGAGTTGCCTACTACGATGATAAGGGCGAGGGCCCATATATAGAACGACAATCCCTGATGGTTTGAGATCGCGTCGTGTGTTTTGGGAGAGAAGCGGCCAAGCAGTGCGGCGAGAGCCAGCGGTCCGATTATAAGAGGTAGAACGCTTTGGGCTATTGTCAGAAGAGAGTCGGTAAACGGAATGTCGGCTCCGTCGTTCATCAGCGACAGTAAAGGAGGGGTAAGGAAGGCCACTGTCAGATGGGAGAACAGGGAGTATGTGGCAACTTTGGCTACAGAGCCGCCAAGCATCCCCGTAATTACCGGCGCAGCGGTAGCCGTCGGGCAGAATATACATATAAATATCCCTTGTGCGAGAACGGGATCAAGCGGTTTGAGGAGAAAATAGAGAGCGATCGCTCCGATAATCTGTACACCAAGCAGCCATCCTATATATGCCCCCACATGAAAATCTTTGGCTTTAAGGCGGCAGTAAGTGATGAGAAGCATTATAAAAATGAGATATTTCGACATGAACGCCACATAACCGATATAATTATGCAGCAGTACTCCCAGACACATGGCTATAGGGAGCATCCAGGGCTTGATTCCGTGTTTGAATTCTGAGAACGTCATGAGTCACATCCTTTGGCGGGAATGGAATCCGCATAAGGCGTTGCAAAGTTACCTAATATTTTCAATAGGGCGAGTGAGTGAGCGTGCATAAATGATGAGTGCGCATAGAAAAGCGGTGTGCTTCCGCTGAATGGCAGATACACACCGCTTGTATGTTTTGAAAAAGAGACTGATGCTTAAACGAACTTCGCGAAGTCGGTCAGGCGCATGTCGCCTTTGTCGGCAAAAGCGATATGGAACGCGAAAGCTGCCGGCAAAGTGGCCGGAGTCTGGCCGTTGGCGTTGAGTTTCATGTAATCGCGCAGGAGCGGACGGTACATCGGATGCGCGCAGTTTTCGATGATCTCGTGTGCACGTTGTACGGGATCCTTGGCGCGGAGGTCGGCTATGCCCTGATCGGTGATAAGAATATCGACCGAGTGTTCCGAGGAGTCGCAGTGTGCGACATGAGGCACGATGTTGCTTATCAGGCCGCCTTTTGAGATGCTGGGGCAGGAGAAGATGGATATATAGGCGTTGCGGCAGAAGTCGGCCGAGCCGCCGATACCGTTCATCATCCTTGTGCCGAGGACATGTGTGGAGTTGACATTGCCGAAAATGTCGGCTTCGAGTGCCGTATTCATGGCTATTACGCCGAGGCGACGGATAACTTCGGGATTATTGGAGATCTCGGCCGGGCGAAGTATGATTTTGTCATGGAAGAACGACAGGTCGGCGAAGAGTTGCTCTTCCACCTCGTTGGAGAATGTCATCGAGCAGGTGGAGGCGAACTTGCATTTGCCCTGACGCAGCAGTTCAAGAACGGAATCCTGCACCACTTCCGTGTACATCATGAACGACGGAAGTTCCTTGTCGTGGAGGAGGTAGTTGAGCACGGCGTTGGCCACGTTGCCCACACCGCTCTGGAGCGGAAGAAATTCCTTGGGGATGCGGCCTTTCTGGTATTCGCTTACAAGGAAACGCACAACGTTGGCACCGATGCGTTCGGAAGTTTCGTCGGGAGCTGTGAACGCCTTGACACCGTCGAGTTCGTTGGTTTTCACTATACCAACGACTTTGGCCGGGTCGATTTTGAGTGTCGGGCGGCCGATGCGGTCACTCGGGGTATAAATGGGGATTTCGCGGCGGCGTGGAGGGTCAAGAGGCTTATAGATATCATGCATGCCGAGGAGCTGCTGCGGAAGTGCCTCGTTGAGCTCGATGAAGATCTTTTTAGCCATAGGCGCGTAGGTAGGTATGTTTCCTACGCCGCAACCGAGCAGCACCTCGCCGTTTTCATCGATGGCGGCAGCTTCTATGATGGCGAAATCTATGTCGCCGTAGAAGCCATAGCGTGTTTCCTGCGCCATTTCCGAGAGATGGCGGTCAAAATAATGAGTGTCGTGAGAGTTGATGCGTTTCCGCAGATCGGGGGTGTTTTGGTAAGGGGCACGCATGTTTATCACATTGTTGCGTGCGCATATTCCGTCGACGTGGTCGTTGGTCGAGGCGCCGGTGAATATATTCACCTTGAACTCACGCCCTTCGGCATGTTCGCGGGCGGCTTTCTCGGCCACAGCCTCGACAATCTTTTTGGGCACACCTGGAGCGGTGAAGCCCGATAAACCGAGTGTGTCGCCGTTATGGATAAATTCGGCGGCTTCGGCGGCGGTGATAAAATTGTAAGCCATAAGACTATGTATAACTGTGCTTTGGTGGTTTGTGACTAAGGTCGGTGGGTAAGGCCGGAGCTGATACCCTTTGATGAAAAAAGACGCAGGCCATAACGCCAATGCGCGGCTTTTTTTGTAATTTTGCACAAAAATACTCCTTTTCGCTGATATAAGCAAAAGGGATAAAGGTGTTTTACAGCATACAAAGTGGAAAAAGACAAGAAACTTTATATAGAGACCTATGGCTGCCAGATGAATGTGGCGGATTCGGAGGTCGTGGCCTCGATAATGAAAATGGGAGGCTACGATACCGTGAACGATATTGAAGAGGCTGATGCCGTTCTGCTCAATACGTGCTCGATCCGCGACAATGCCGAGCAGAAAATACTTTCGCGCCTGCAGTACCTGCGTTCGTTGCGACGCAAACGCCGTGGGCGCGGGCTTCTGATCGGTGTCATAGGGTGTATGGCCGAACGTGTTAAAGATGAGTTGATAAAGGAACAGGAGGTGGATATCGTGGCCGGTCCGGACGCATATCTTGACCTCCCGGCGCTGTTCGCGTCGGCCGAAGCCGGGGAGTCTGCTGTGAACGTGGAGCTTTCAACCACCGAAACCTACCGCGATGTCGTCCCCAGCCGTATTACCGGAAACAGGGTGAGCGGTTTCGTGAGCATCATGCGAGGCTGCAACAACTTCTGCTCATACTGTATAGTGCCTTACACCCGCGGTCGTGAGCGTAGCCGTCAGGTGGAGAGTGTGCTGCGCGAGGTGGCCGATCTCCGGTCCAAGGGTTTCCGCGAGGTTACGCTTCTGGGGCAGAATGTCAACTCATACCGATGTGTCAATGAGGATACCGGCGAAGTGACCGATTTTCCTCGGCTGCTGGCCCTGGTCGCCGAAAACGCGCCTGATATGCGTGTGCGCTTCACGACATCCCATCCTAAAGATATGTCGGACGATACGATCGCGGTAATAGCCTCGCACGACAATATCTGTAACCACATACACCTTCCGGTGCAGTCCGGTTCCGACAGTGTGCTCAAGGCAATGAACCGTAAGTACACCCGCGAGTGGTATATGGGGCGTATAGAGGCTATCCGCAAGGCGATACCCGACTGCGGCATCTCCACAGACCTTTTCACCGGGTTCCATGACGAGAGCGAGGAGGATTTTCAGCAGACTCTGGAGCTTATGAGGATGGCGCGGTTCGATTCGGCATTCATGTTCAAATACTCCGAGCGTCCAGGCACTCTTGCTTCCCGCGAGATGCCCGACAATATTCCAGAAGAGGTGAAGATTGACCGCCTCAACCGTATGATCGCTCTTCAGAACGAGCTGTCGGCCGAGTCCAACCGTCGTGACATAGGCAAAGAGTTCGAGGTTCTTGTGGAAGGTGTTTCCAAACGAAGTACTCAGCAGTGGATCGGGCGCACGCAGCAGAACAAAACCTGTGTATTTCCGCGGGGTGATTTTCGGGTAGGTGATCTTGTAAAAGTACGTGTTACCGGGTCATCTTCGGCAACGCTGATCTGCGAACTTGTGTGAGGCGTTTTTGAGTTTTAAGGAAAGAACCGTTGTCAACTTGGAAAAAACAGTCTTTTTTAGGAATTTTAAGGTTAAAACAGTTGACAAGGGCTTTTTCAAGTAGTAATTTTGCAGTCAATTCCCGGAGGATGCCATTATCTTCCGTTAAGTATTATTCATGGCTTTCAGAAGAACTGGAGCCGCGCAAGATATGAACAAAAACAGAATTACCCGCATCTCAGGTATCAGCGACCGCATTACATCCACTATCAGTGTGGCTCTGGTGTTGTTTATCCTCGGACTTGTGGCTACAATAAACATAACTTTTACCGGTCTGGAGCGCTCCGTAAAGGAGAAAATCGGCTTTTCGGCTGTACTCGCCGATACGATCACACCGCAGCAGGTGGAGGATCTCAGGGCGTTCTGTGCAGGGGAACGGTATGTGAAGGCCGTGGAATATCTTTCAGCCGACGATGTGCTCCGGGAAGAGACCCAGGGCGAAGGGGCCGCGCTTGTGGAGCAGTTGGGCTTCAATCCCTACGCTCCGATGCTTGATATAAAGGTAACGGCCGAATATGCCCATCCCGATTCCCTGTCCCGTATAATAGCCCAATGGGAAAAGATGCCCCTGGTAGGGGAAATATCAGGCAATACCGAGATGGCCGCCAATCTGGCTTCAAACGCGCGGGTGCTCAACACGGTTCTCCTCATCATCGCCGCTACGCTTCTGCTGATCTCCTTTGTGCTGATCAACAACACCGTGCGCCTGACTGTATATTCCCGCAGGTTTCTGATACACACCATGAAGCTTGTAGGAGCCACCGGGTCGTTTATCCGTCGTCCCTTTCTGTGGTGGAACACTCTTCAGGGTGTTATCGCCGGAATAGCCGGCGGAGGTCTGCTTTGCGCGCTGATAGCCTGGGCCCGTGAGTGGTATTCTCCACTCGGAGAACTTATGCCCTGGTGCGATATAGCCCTGGTGCTCGGTGCCATCCCCGTACTTGGGGTCGTGATCTGCGTGGTGGCTGCCCTGTTGGCTACCAACCGCTATCTGCGGTCGGATTATGACGGCATGTTTGACTGAGCCGCCCTCACACATCATATCCCTTATTGTCAATCAAGGTAAAGAAGAATATATGTCATACAGAATATCACGTTCCGACCTTTCGGATAAAGAAAAAAAAGAAGCCGGACGCCTAGAGCCGGAGACACCGTCGCAACTCCCCTTGGGACGAAATAATTTTATCTGGATGTGTGTTTCCGCCGCACTGATAGTCATCGGTTTTCTGCTGATGCTCGGCGGCAGTTCCACAACGGAAGCTTTCAACCCCGATATATTTTCGGTACGCCGCATAGTTGTAGGACCCACCATCGCTTTCATCGGATTTATCGCTTTGGGTGTTTCCATTATCATTACGCCGAGAGGGAAATCCGAGGGCGATAAATAAAATATTTCTCCCGACTAATATTGTTCCGGTCACTTTTCTACTGACTACTAAAAACACAACATATAATAAATGAATTGGCTCGACGCCCTTATACTCGGCATAGTCCAGGGACTTGCCGAATACCTTCCCATCAGCTCAAGCGGACACCTTGAGATTTTCCGTACCATCCTGCATCTCGATCTCAACGGAGCGGATGCCCTGCAGTTCAATGTGGTGCTTCATGTGGCTACGGTACTTTCGACTATTGTGGTGCTTTGGCGTGAGTTCGTGCCTCTGTGTACCTCGTTCTTTACATTCAGACGTGATGAGAACACCGCCTATGTATGGAAAATTCTGCTTTCGTGCATACCTGTCGGTATCGTCGGGGTATGTTTAAAGGATACAGTCGAGAGTTTCTTCGGAGTGGATGCCGATGGCGGAAGTAATTTGATGATTGTCGGGGTGTGCCTGTGCGTGACCGCATTGTTGTTGTCCCTGGCGTATTTTACACGCACTCGG
>URZG01000097.1 GCA_900552325.1 uncultured Porphyromonadaceae bacterium
GTGTGCGCAACTTCATCGACCGTATCGGATATACCAAGATAGAGGAGGCGATGATCTCAATGTCGCTTCTCGAACATGCCGTGCGCGAGGACCTCAACGCCACCGCCACACGTGCCATGGCTGTGATGAATCCGCTGAAAGTAGTCATCACTAATTTCCCCGAAGGAAAAGTAGAGACCGTGGAGATGGAGAACAATCCCGAGGATCCCGCAGCCGGAACGCATACCATGCCTTTTACCCGCGAGATATACATCGAGCGCGACGACTTCATGGAGAATCCCCCCAAGAAGTTCTTCCGTCTCGCCCCCGGCGGCGAGGTTCGTCTCAAAGGTGCATATATAATAAAATGCGAGGAGGTGATAAAGGATGCCGAAGGCAACATTACCGAACTGCGTTGCACATACGACCCCGATACACGCAGCGGACTTCCCGGCGCCTCACGCAAGGTCAAGGGCACACTCCATTGGGTTTCGGCATCGGAAGCCGTAGACGCCACCGTGCGCCTTTACGACCGTCTTTTCTCCGTGGAGAATCCCTCGGCTGAAGACTGCGATTTCCGCGACCTCATCAATCCTGATTCGCTCCGTGTTCTCGAAGGGGTGAAAGTGGAACCGTTCATCGCACAGAACGCCGTTCCCGGAACAAAATTCCAGTTCCAGCGCATCGGCTATTTCACTCCCGATTACGATTCGACTTCCGACAAACTCATTTTCAACCGTACCATCGCCCTGAAAGATTCCTGGGAAAAGGTACAGAAAAAGAACTGAAACATATAAGTGGAAAACGACCAGGAATACATGAGGGGTCTCTACGAACGTTTTCGTAATGAGATAACCCGGGGGCTCCAGCCCGATTATTACGATCGCGACGAGTTGCTCGACATCTACGACTATGCCCAGGACGAGGCGGATGTGATGACGCAGATGTATGTATTCCTGGTAGCTGCCCGCTTATATCCGGACGCCGACAGTTTTCTCGGGGAACGCATAGGTTTTTTTGTCAGCTATCTTGATTCCCGCGCCGGCATGGACCTCCTTCAGCGAAAGGGGCGTCCCGACACGCCCTTATGGGATGTGCTTGCCCTCGGCGTAAAGCATTATCCTGACGGCGACCCCGCGGCGGATCTTGATGTCTTTTTCAAGAAGCACCAGCGCATCGACTCCGAATCAGTGATAAAACTGGTTGATCTTCTCCGGGAAATGGAACGGCCCGATCTTCTGTTGCTGCATTTCGAGGAGCTGAAGAAGAAGGCGGAAGACCCGCAGGGTCTGCTTTTCGAAGGAGCGGAATCTTTCCGCAATGCCGGGGAACCTTATCTCGATACGGCGCGCGAGCTTGCGGAGGAACTCACCGAAAAAGAACCTTTCAACATCGACAACTGGGTGTTGTTGTCGAAAATCCAGTTTCAGCGGCAGGATGCCGAGGAGGCTATCTCCGCGGCTGATTATGCCGCCGCTCTTGATCCCGGTTTCCGTGCACCCAAAATAATGCGGGCTCTTGGCATGGTAATGACCGGAAATAATCGTACAGCGGCTATTGAGGAACTTAGGGCGCTCGTGCATGAGCAGCCGGATGATGCGGTGGCTTTCCGTGGTCTTGTCGAGGCGCTCAAGCAGGAGGGTCGCGGAGAGGAGGCCGTGGACGAGTATCTGGGATTATGGCGGAGTGACGCATCTAATCTTCCCACCGTATTGCCGCAGATACTCTCTATCGGTATGACGGAGCAACAATCGGAAATCGTATCGGAGCTTCTTACCGCCTCTTTCGGTGATGACGAAAACCGATATGCCGATATGTCGCGCGGACTCATGCATCAGGGCCTTGATGCCGGCGCACTGTTCGTACTTGAGTGCTTCGACCGGAAATACGGCGCATTTTCCGCGGCGGAGATGATGATCGGACTATATTACCGTATGCGGCGGTATGGAGATCTTCTCAGGTTCTTTAAGGATTGCTGTTACCGCAACCGTGCCATCTTCGACGATGACAAACCGGTGGTAAATACTTTCGACGGGCTTGCAAACATCGATGATGATAGCCCGTCGCCGGAAACCAGGAAACATACGGAGCCGTTGCAGCTCTCCACCACCGCTTTCCTCTTTTTTGCCTCATCGGCATTACTTACGGGGGATTATCCGACTGCCCGGATGGTGGCCGAGATGGTTCTTGCCACACCTGACAGCCATTATGAGAATCTCGATATCTACGAACGCATTACTCTTAAAGGGATAATCCGCATCATGCAGGATATAAAGGGATATGCCGAGGACCCGTCAACCATCCCGTCTACTCCGGGCTTTGATCCGGTGGAGAACTGATGTAAATCCGGGGAAAAGGATATATCGGTAACAAGAAATATAGCAATCGGGGGAAGCGGTAAATACCGCTTCCCCCGATTGCTATAAGTGTATTGATTTGTATCGGACAATTATCATCGTACGGCGACCTTGGTTATTTTACCGCCGGCATGAACCATGTATATGCCCGGCGACACGATTATGGTTTCTTTGTTCGCCGCGCGGGAAATGGATGCAGCTGTACGGCCGTCTGTTCCGGTGACTGTTATGGAAAGTCCGTCCGCTCCGGTAACAGTGATAATCCCGGTCCCGGCCGTAACCGAGACATTGTTGATTGCGGTCTGACCGAGCCCGACAAACGTAATGCCTGCAATATCAGACGGCTTGGATTCACCTTTATCATATACAGCCGTCACGCGGTATTCCGGATCAACATCCGATTTCTCGTTGACGTCAATCCATGAATTGCCGGTTACAGGAGAATCGGTTACAAGAGTACCGTTCTTCCACACGTTGTAGCCGTTAATCTCCAGTTTCGCGGATTCTGCGGATATGAATGAGATGTCATCCAGCAGAAGCATGAATTTGTTGCGCGACACGCAGCGGATAGCGAAATATTTCGCACCTTCCGGGAGTCCGAAGCTGTATGAATTCCAGACAGCGGGAATTTCCGAGCGGCTTCCTACTGTACGGAAATCAGCAATGTCATTTCCGGAATAGGAAACCATCACCTCAAATGCTTCGGCGTATTTGGCATCATAACTTCTTGCAAAGAAACTCAAGGTCTGGGCCTCCCCGGTAAGTTCGGGCGATATAAGCCAGTCGTCGCATTGAGAAGCGTCGTAGAGATACATCTGGGCGAGATACTTCACACCGGAGTTCGCAGTGTATGAGTTGTTGAGATCGGGGTATGTGGCGTCCATTACCCACCATGATTGCGGAGACTGGAAATCTATGCCCGGAAGGTTTACATCAACGATTTTACCTATGGGTTTGGCATCGCCGTCAAAGGTGGTCCAGCTACCGAATTCGGTGGCGAAAGACTCATAATCCTCGAAATCGTCCGTAACGATCTCTCCTTCGTAACCTTCGGTCTCAGGTATTTCCCACTTCAGCTCTATTCCGTTTTCGGAGCGATAGCCCTGGAGCGAGGATACAATCGGTAAAGTGGGTATTCTGACGCCGACCTTCACTTCTGAAGAAATATTGTCATCCGGAAGTTCATCCGCGTTGTATTCAGCTTTTACTTTGAAGGTTTTTACATCCTCATCCATGGCCGAATAGCAGTGGTGGAAAGTATATATGTCGGATGCGCCCGACGCGATTTTCCGGCCGGTTTCAGTGGCGACAGGTTCGTCATCGGCGAACAGGATTACCGAGTAGTCCGCCGCTTCGTTTACACCCTTGTTGAGGATAGTGGCGGATATTGCAAATTCTTTGTTGTAGCCTGCTTCGGAGGGAGCCGAGATCGCGGTTACCGCCAAGTCGTATCCCGAGGTGGTTCCCACGTAAAGGTCATCTATAAACGTCTCCATGTGCGAGCCGGCGATTGTACGGACCCCGACGAGGATCTCTTCTCCGATATATTCTTCAAGGGAACCTGAAACCATGTGCCATCCGGCTTCCGCGCCGAATGTATCGGTCGATACGGAAGCGATGGTAGTCCATTCTCCGCCATGGATGACTACGAGTTCCACTGTGTTAGAGTAACCTTCACCCATGTTATATACATAGCAGGAGACCCCGGGTTTTACCGTCTGTCCGTCAACGAGAATTTTCAAGGTATGTATCAGGCCAGTGTCGCCGGCGCTACGGCCTTTTGAAATGAGCAGTCCGTTGTCGGCTGAATGTGATGGCACACTATATTCATTATTGTCTTTCAGAAGCGACCACATTGCCGTACCGCTGTCATCGAAAGCCAGGAGGTAGTTGGTGTCACCGTTGGGAAATGTTTCCTTGTAGGGGAGGGGATATGGGGTGCCTGCGGGGATGAGCGGGGAATCGACCACTTGTGAAATACCCCCTTCGGTCTGCGCGGAAACAAAGAAATGCACGAAGTTCTGTTCTCCGGCTTTCACCGCCTGGAATGTATGGGATGTACCGGTAATGTCGTCAAAGAGTACCACATGGGTTTCGGCCTGGAGCTGGTATACTGTGTATGTGACGAGTGCGGGATTGAGCGGATTGCCGTTTGCGTCTTTGTCGACGGGCTCCCATGAAAGGGTTACCTCGCCCGGGTTGGAAGTCTCGACGAGCTTTACGCCTTGTGGTTCGGCGGGAGGATTGATGCCGACGAGTACGGAAGCGGAAACCACGTCACCCTTGCCGAATGTATTGTATGCCACGGCGGAATAGGTTGTTATACCTCCCTGGCCCATTTCGTCGGAGAAGGTATATGTTGTTCCGGGTTCGGGATCGTCAATACTTTTGATTACAACGTCACCTCGGAGTACATCCAGGCGAGTCAGGGATGTAAGAGGTTCGCCAATGAGGTCTGTTGACGGTGCTGTCACGGAACCTGTGATGCGGAATGCGCCGTTGGCGTCCGGAACAAGTGTGAGGGCTGTGGGAGCACCGGGGCCCGCGGCGGCAGTAGGTGCTTCGATGGAGTAGCCGGTAACATAGAGGTTATAACGGTTCGCATCACTTATCCCGTGTATGCCGACGTAATAAACGCCGTCTTCCGTGGGCACGATATTTCCTGAGTAGGGCAGTGTGTTGTCTGCTCCGACATTGGTGAGGACGGTGGGTTCGATTACCATACCGGTCATGGCTTCGGCTGTCGGCGCTTTTCCGAATCTGACTTCGAGGCGCTCCGGATTGGATGCGCTCTGAATATTGGCGTTGACGGTGAATTTATAGGAATACCCTTTGCGCAATTTTACGGCAGGAGTGATAAGCCAATCATCCATAGCCATATCTTTGTTCCACTGGATTACCATGGAACCGCTATTGTATACCCACTGACGGTGGTCGTTGTTGGAGTTGATTATGGTATGGTTGTCGACTTTTGACTCTGAGTCGAAGGTATGGGTATATGGAGGAACGATGGAGCCGAGGGTTACGCGGTTACTCTGCGCTTCCTGCGATGATTTGTCGTTATAGATAGCGGTCACGCCATAATAATATGATGTGATGGAGGCAGGTTCCTCGAAATCAAGGTCAAGCGACGTGAGGGGAGTTGACTGCGCAACTACGATGTTGGAGGGGTATCGTACCACTTTGTAGGTTACGGCCGAAGGATCGAGATACCCGCCGTCGGACGATTCTGTGACAGAAGTCCACTCCACATGGAATTTGCCGTCGGCATAGGAGGCCGTGACTTGTGGCGTCGTCGGGGTGCCGTGTCCGATGTAAATGGATATTTTTGCCGTGGGGTCGTCACCGACGGCATTATATGCGATGACGGAGAACTCGTATTTGCCCGCTTTCTGTACTGTTACCGGCACGTTGACTGAGGTGCCTGCCGCTCCGTTGCCCGAGGCGAGCATGTTGTTGCCATGCAATACCTTATAGCTGACTTGTCCGTTAATAGAAGCTCCCGAGAATAGTGTCGCCGGCAAACGGAAAGATATATTTCCGGAAAGCGCGCCTTCCGGGAAGGATGCGGCAAGATCGGTACATTCTGCTGGCGCACCGTCTTCGGCTGCCGGCGCTGTCACATATAATCCTGTAACTTGCTCCATATTCGGATAAGATACGATCAGCGACGCCGAACCGGTTGACAGATCTATTTCGTAGAGACCTGAGATTATGTCGTTGTAGAATGCCCAGAACATGCGGCCTGTGCGCGGATCTATCACCGCCGAGGTGTTGTATCTGTCGTCAGGCACAAGACCGGTTGCCCCTATGAGAGTCTTGGCTCCGGTGGATTTGTTGATTGTATATAGTGACGAGCCTGTTATTGTGGGATTGGTGACAGAACCTGTATAATCCGACGCGATACCATAGAGGGTACCATCCGGAGCACTGGCCATGGCACACCAGAGATCAGTGGTGGAGGTGATACGGTTGACAAGCCCCATGGAGTAGTCGATGGTGCCTAACACCAGTGAAGTGCCGGCGGCATTTGAGAATGCGCCATAGATTTTTCCGGTTGTAGAGTCGTATGCTACATCTGTTGCCATACATGCGTTATCGGAGCCGGAAGATGATATTTTTGTCCATGTGGAACTGTTCCAGCTTGCGATGGTGGGAATAGGCATGAATGATGATCCCCCCATGTATGCCGTGTAGTAAATATCTCCGACCATTACTCCGCCATATTCGGCATTGGGACCTTCTGCCACAAGCGTGAAGGATTCGCCGGCTGCTACCGGCAATCTATATATTCCCGGGACTTTCATGGCTTGATTGTCGGAGTACACTACCGAGCCATATATCTCAGGCATGGTCGTAGACCGGGCCTTGCATACGGAATAGCGTGAAGGACGCGATTGCTTTTTTAGTATCAGCCGGCCGGGGGATGCGGTGCGTCCCTCTCTTTTAGCCAAAAACGGCATCATTGAGGTTGCTACCGGGGTGAGACTTTTCAGGGAGGATTCGCCGGGCCCTCTTCCGGCAAGTGGCTGGGCTTGCACAGGAATATTCCCGACGGTCAACGCCGAGAGCGATAGCGCTAAAGTCACGCCTGCAAAAAATGTAAATTTCATTAATTATAATGGTTAGTTGAGATGCTGTTTAAAATAAATGTTTACGATCCGGTCGTAAATCCTACATGGCATTTGTAGCTTGATTAAGGTGGGAGGTTGTGAGAGGCATGTGTGGCATCAGGAAATTCGGATATAAAAATTATAAACCGGAATGTCGTGCCAAAATGCCGCATAAACTAACCCGTTTTATGCAAAGGTATGCATAAAACGGGTTGTTGACAAATCCGAAACGTAAATTTCGGCATGTTTTACGGCATTTTGGCAATATTTTTCGGTTGAATATATGTATCAGTCAGTAACGGGAGGGTAGTGTAGTGTATCGTCGCGCCGGAAACGAGGACGGGGGCGTTTCTTCTTTTTAGGAGCGGGATATTGTATCGAATCGGCACGCAGTTCTTCCCAGCCGAAAAAGCCGCTCCCGACTACAATCCTCACGGAGTCACCTTTGCTAAGGGTCTGATAGTGTTTCATGTTCAGATTTATTGTTGATGTATTGCCGTTGCCAAGACGCAGATCGGCCCGGTAGACATAGTAAGGTGCGCCACGGCTGTACACTCTTCTGCCAACACGCCGGGTGCGGTAATGTTTTTCGCGATATACATTTGTAACCTCCGCTTTTTCATGACGGAACGGCTTATCGGAAGGAACGCAGTAGTTGATCACCAGCATCAACGCCATTAGGAAACCTGTGAAGAATGTGAGATGACAGAGATAGTTCAGTACGAACGTGCTTCTGCCGGTA
>URZG01000098.1 GCA_900552325.1 uncultured Porphyromonadaceae bacterium
TATGGGGCTGGAGCACCGAGGCACGCGCTACCCGTGAATACTGGTACGATGTGGATGCGCCGCGCCCCTCTAACGCTGGAGGCCGAAAGGAATGGCCCGGCAAGGGGGACCGCAGCGGAAATTACGACTACAACGAATATCCCTACGCCTACAACTCAAATATCACCGGCAAGGGTATCGGCTGGTGGACCTGGTTCGGAGGCGACCCTCTTTTCATGCACGGTATACAGTGGATGCCTATTTCTCCCGCTCTCGATTATCTTTCGTGGGATCCCGATTTCGTGGGCTGGGCCTACGACGACATGATGCGCGGAGCCAACTCCACTATCTCGCACGACTGGTTCGAGACCACCTATAACAGCGACAACGGCGATCCGATCGACCCGCTCGCCAACAATGACTGGGGCAACGTGACGCTGGCCTATCTTCAGCGCCATGATCCGCAGGAAGCGGCCCGTATATTCGATGAGGCTCTTGAACGCCGGATGCATATCGCTACCTCGGTGAGCACCTCACACATATCGTATTACATAACCCACAGCCACCTCACCTACGGCGACCCCGATTTCTCGATCCATGCCGACATACCCACCGCACAGGTTAGGGTAAAGGACGGTGTGGCCACCTACTTTGTCTACAATCCGTCGGAAAACGATCGCATCGTGCGCTTTTTCGATGAATCAGGCGCCCTTGTCAAGACCGTCAACGCGCCTGCCGGACGTCTTGCCGGCATTTCTGCCGATCCGGTCATATCCGACATCGCGGTTGAAATCGAAGGGGGCGACATTGTGCCTCCCGGCGATCAGGCAATATTGAAGTACAGGGTTCTCGACCAGTATGGAGCCGGCATCAACGGCGAGGAAGTGAAGCTGGCTCTTTCGTCGGGTGCGCAGGCCACTCTTAGCGGCAACACCCTGTCGGTGGCTGCCGGTGCCTTGCGTGGCCGCAAGTTCACCGTGACCCTTTCATGCGGCCGGGTGACGAAAGAGGTCGAGGTGACGGTCAACGACCGTCCCGTGCCTCAGTCGGCGCGTCTTGAGGGTGTGCCGGCAACGTGTGAGAAAACGGTGCCGATGGATCTCCGGTTCGTTGTTGTCGACCAGTACGGTAATGAGTCCACCCCCGACGATACGGAGTGGATTCTGACTTCGGCCGACGGTTCTTCTCGGACTGTGACCGTTCCTCTGGTCGTGGAATCCGCAGGAAACTACACTGTGACCGCCCGGTCTGCCCGGGCCGCTCGCGAAGCTTCGGCGCAGGTGTTCGTCACACCCCCGATGCCTCTAATATCGGTTGGCTGCGACGTTGCAGCCTCAAGTGCCGAAAATGTAGGCACGATGCCGGCCGGAGCCTGCGACGGCGATGACCAGGTGCGCTGGGGGAGCCGCCATAGCGACGATGAGTGGCTTGTGGCCGATCTCGGCGAGAACTGCCTTATATCCCGCGTGGATATACTCTGGGAGGCTGCATACGCCTCGCGCTATGATCTGCAGGTGGCTTCCGATGGTTGCGCCATGCGTAGGGTTGAAGTGGAATATGCCGGAGGAAAGCATACTGTCACAGTACCGGAAGAGGACGCATGGGTCACCGTGGTGTCGGAGAACGCATCGGGAGCCGGCCACAAGGCATCGGTGCTCGGTGCCAACGGCCGCTATCTGCGCATGAAAGGCGTGGAGCGTGGCTCGGCTTACGGTTACTCCCTCTATGAGATGAGTGTTTACGGTCTGCGTGGCTCGCTGGCTGCCGATGCCGTCATAGGCGTTGAGTTCTCGCTCCCCGATGTGATGGATACCGGCGAGACCTGTACGCTGGAACCGGTGGCTTATACCCGTTCGGGCGGTGTGGCCCGGGATGTGGATGTGGTATGGTCGGCTGACAACAAGGCTGAGTTCAAGGGCAACCGCTTCACTCCGCTGTCGTATGGCCGCTACACGGTTTCGGCTGCTATGCCCGGAGTAGGGAAGAGCGCGGCCTCCGTATTCGTCAACGATGTGGAACGACTCGTTGCCGTGAATCTTGAGAAAGACAGCTACGAGGCCGTACAGTCCATGCCCGTGCAAATCCCGTTCCAGGCCATGAACCAGTTTATGGCTCCCTATTCGGGTGGGGCGGACGATCTGAATATCACCGTGCTTACCGGTGACAAATTGCCCTCGAAAAGCGCCACATACGATAAGGATACCCGCGAGTTCGTCAGCGACTACTGCATGGACTACTACATAGATTTCAATCAGCTCGCTCTCTGCCATGTAAAGGTCAGACCCATAGGGGAGGTGAACCTCGCTCTCGGAAAGACGGCATGGGACAGCTCGCATGAAAACGACGGTCTGACAGCCTCGTTCGCTGTGGACGGCCTCAGAAACACCCGTTGGGGCAGTATGTTCAACGACGAGGAATGGTTGGTGGTCGATCTCGGCGGAGTATATGTGCTCGACAAGGTCAAAATCTTCTGGAACACACCGGCCTATGCCACCGACTATACCGTGGCCACGTCATTGACGGGCTACGACGACGATTTCACCCCCATGGCGTCACGCACGGGATATGTGTATTCGTCGGATCCCGACGTGCTGGAGGCTTATGGCCGCACGGGCCGCTATGTGCGCGTGACGGGTCACAAACGCGCCACCGGCTACGGCACGAGCATTGACGAGCTCGAGGTCTACGGAACCGGTTTCATCTCCGGTGTGGAAGATGTGACGGGCGACGATGATACTTCCGAGCGCTGGTTCAACCTCCAGGGGTATTTCGTGGCGCACCCTGCTGCGCCCGGCATCTATATCCGTGTCAGGGGCGCCCGAGCCGAGAAAGTGCTCGTGCGCTGATCCGCTGCTGAAATTCTGATAATAAACGACCTATTGCCTCCCCCGTCCGGCCTGTTGTTTGGCCGGACGGGGGATTTTATGTAACTTTGCGGCGGTTACGGTGCCGAGGCTTCGTGGCCGTAGAGTTCATTATCATATTTTAGGGGTGCCCACTTGGCGCTGTATATCCGGAAAATCCGGAGTGCGTCATGGCTGAGATTATACCCTTCGAACCTGATCCGGTTAATACCGGCGTAGAGAAAAAGCTATGAAGAAATCAATTCTTCCGGCAGCCGCATCCGCCCTTGCAGGGTGTATGGCGGTGTTGCCTGCTGTCGCCCGGGAGTCGTCCGACACCCTGAGCGTCAACCTCCGTCAAGTTGATATCGTGGCAAACCGTGCCACAGAAAAGACTCCTGTGGCATTTACCAATGTCACCAAAAAGGAGCTTACCGCCGCCAACGACGGCCGTGACATCCCTTATCTTCTGCAATCGACCCCTTCGGTAGTCACGACCTCCGATGCCGGCGCAGGCATGGGCTATACATCCATACGAGTGCGCGGTACCGACGGCTCGCGCATCAATGTCACGGCCAACGGCATACCCATCAACGACGCCGAGAGTCATCGCGTCTACTGGGTTAACATGCCTGACCTGGCATCGTCGTTGCGCGACGTACAGGTGCAGCGCGGTGCCGGTACCTCAACCAACGGCGCCGGCGCTTTCGGTGCCAGCATCAACATGGCTACCGACGCGCCTTCCACAGAGCCATATGCCGAGCTCTCCGGCGCCTACGGCATGTACAACACCAACCGCGAGACACTCCGCGTCGGCTCCGGTCTGCTCGGTGGCCACTGGAGTTTTGACGCCCGCATATCGCACATGGGTTCCGACGGATACATCGAGCGCGCCACTTCGCAGCTGTGGAGCTATTTCGGCCAGGCCGCCTACCGCAACACCAACACTCATCTGCGTCTGCTGGCGTTCGGCGGCAAGGAGGAGACTTACATGGCCTGGGATTATGCCTCGAAGGAGGATATGGAGAAGTACGGGCGCCGTTACAATCCTTGCGGAGAATATACTGATTCCGAAGGAAAGACCGCCTATTATCCTGATCAGAAAGACAATTTCATACAGCATCATTTCCAGCTGCTGCTGGCTCAGCGTCTCGGCGATTATTTCCGTCTGAACGCGGCGCTGCACTATACCAAGGACCGCGGTTATTACAACCAGTACAAGACCGGACGCGAGCTTGTGGAATACGGTCTGCAGCCATTCTACGACGCCGACGGAAACCTGGTGCGCAAATCGGACCTCATAAGGCTGAAATACAACTATAACGGTTTCGGTGGCGGTCTGGTGAATATCAATTATTCACGCGACCGCTGGGATATCACCCTCGGCGGTGCCGTGAACCAGTTCCGCGGCCACCATTTCGGCCAGGTGTCATGGGTGCGCAACTATATGGGACCTATAGATCCGCTTCAGGAATATTATGACAATGTGGGTCGCAAATTCGACTCGAACGCCTTCCTGCGCGCCAACTGTGATATTTTGCCGTTCCTCTCGGCGTTCGTCGATCTGCAGTACCGCCATATACATTACACCATCGACGGCGTTTCCGACAATTTCGACTATACGACCGATGCCCTTCAGCTCCTTGGCGTGAACCGCCGGTGGGATTTCTTCAACCCGAAGGTAGGCGTGAATTTCACCCGTGGAGACCATCGGGCCTTCGCTTCATGGAGCGTTGCCCACAAGGAGCCTACCCGCGACAACTTTACCGACGGCGATCCCTCGCACGCACCGCAGGCCGAGCGGCTTTTCGACTATGAGCTGGGATATGCTTTCAACCGCCCTCTCTTCTCGGTAGGCGTAAATCTCTATTATATGGACTACAAGGACCAGCTGGTGCTCACGGGACAGCTCTCCGATACCGGCAACGCGCTGAGTGTGAACGTGCCATCATCCTACCGTATGGGTGTAGAATTCCAGGGTGCGCTCCGTCCGGTGAAGTGGTTCGACTGGGAACTTAACGCCACCCTTTCACGCAACCGGATAAAGGACTTCACCGAATATCTCTATCTTGACGGTTGGGACACTCCGGCGATGGCAGTCTACCACGGCGACACCCCTATTTCGTTCTCGCCCGGATTTATCTTCAACAATGCATTCAACTTCCGTTACCGCGGTTTTTCGGCGTCGCTCAAAAGCCAGTATGTCGGCAAGCAGTATATGGATAATTCCCGCTCCGACGAGTGCGCCCTGGATCCCTACTTCACTACGGATCTGCATCTGGCCTATGATTTCCGCAATCTTCACGGAATCAGGAATCTGCGGCTCGGATTCTCGGTTTACAATCTTTTCAACGAGGATTATTTCAACAACGGATATTCGTATGCCGGATATTATGTGGCCGAAAACGGCGAGAAAGTGATCTATCGTGGCGCCGGGTATGCCGCACAGGCTCCCACGCATGTGATGGGCACCGTAACCCTTTCATTCTGATTCAGATGCCCGAGATAATCGACTTTATCACAAGTCACGGACTGGAGATTCTCGGTTTCTGCGTGGGGATTCTCTATCTTTGGTGGGAATACCATGCCGACAACCGCGTGTGGCTCGCCTCGGTGGTGATGCCGGGTATCTCCATGTGGATCTACTTTTCCAAAGGGCTGTATGCCGATTTCGGGATAAATATCTACTATCTCGTTATGGCCGTCTACGGCTACGCCACATGGACTTCCGGCCGCGGAACCCGCAGCAAGGCTTCCCTTCCCGTGACACACATACCGGGGTGGGGGATTCTTGTGTCGGCCGTGGCGTCGCTGCTGCTGTGGGCCGCGCTGGCCTGGATGTTGATGACTTTCACCGATTCCAATGTGCCGTATGCCGATGCGTTTACCACCGCGCTCTCCATTGTGGGCACCTGGATGCTCGCCCGCAAATGGGCGGAGCAATGGATAGTATGGTTCGTGGTCGATGCCGTGTGCGTGGGGCTTTATATCTATAAGGGGCTGGTTTTCTATCCGATACTCTATGGCGTATATACTGTGATCTCATTGTTCGGCTACCGCAAGTGGCTGCGCATGATAAAGTCTCCCGCTTCTTGATTTAACTCTTCGGGAATGAACTAAAAAGTTGTAAAAAGCATTTTAATCTTGAAATGCTTTTTACAACATTTATTAGTTTCAACCTATGGCTATGAAATTTATAAGGCCCGCAATGATGGCCTTATGCGCGATAACGGCGGGTTACATTCAGGCGCAGACCGAGGAGGTGATTACCCGCACTGTAGAGGACGAGGACGATGGCGTGGTCTATCGTTTCGGTACGGTGGAGCTTGTGAAGACCGACGAGCCTTTGCGCGATATTATACGGCAGGCCCGATCAAACGACGAACCCACTGCCTCGGAACCGACCCTTGCAATCAAGACGGCCGACAATAAGTTTGTAATGGCCATCGGTGGCAAAATCCGTCCGGTATTCGGTTTCGATATCGGCAGCAATCTGTATACTCAGGACGATGCCGGCGCGTCGTTCGTGACCGGCGAGATTCCGGTGCCGGCACTGACCGGCCATAAAGGCGATTTTTTCATCAGTGCCCTTGACAGTTACCTTGATTTTTCCATGGTCTTTTTCGGTGGAACGGCCAATCAGGTGACGGGGTATATGAAAATCGGTACGAACTGCATCAATTCACAGATCAAACTCAAACGTGCGTTTGTAACTTACCGTGGCTTCACCGTAGGTCAGGCCGAGACTCTGTTGCAGGACGGCGATGCCGCCCAGCCGCCGACAATCGACCCTCAGGGGCCTTGCGGTGATGTGGCTACGACTTCCTACCAGATTGCATACCAGTCGCCCTCGTTCTCAGGTTTCCGTTTTGCCGTCGGACTTGAAATGCCGTCGTTCTGTTCCTCATCAGGCCATTATCTCGGAAAGGACTACCGTGAGTTTTTCGGCAAGCAGGTCGATGCTACGGTTGACCATTTCGTGCCCGATATACCGATGTGGGTGGAGTATGGCAAGGGCGTAAACCGTGTGCGTGTTTCCGGCATACTCAGAAATTTTGCATATCAGGATATGGTGCAGCAGAAACGCCGCAACCTATGGGGATGGGGTGCCATGCTGTCGGGTACATTCTCTTTCTGGAAGCCGCTGACGTTCAATTATCAGGCTATCTACGGCAAGGGTATCGCGAACTATATTCAGGATATCGCAGGGCGTCCGCTGTCGTTCACTCCGCGCAACGACAAACCGGGTGTGATGGAGGCCAATCCTATGATGGGACTCGTGTTCGGCGCTTCGTATAACGCTACCAAGAAGCTGCAGTTCAATGTGGTGGGCTCGTACACACGCATCTGGAACGTCGGGGCATACTCTTATGTCGACGACACCAAGGTGGCCGATGCCAACGGCCACGAGACCTTTATCGCCGGCGACGCCAACTACCGTTACGCGACCTATGTGGCAGTGAACTGCTTCTATAAGTTCAACTCGTTCCTGCGCTGGGGTATAGAGTATCTCTACGGCGAACGCGGCACGTACACTCTCGGAACCGGGCACGATTCGCGCATCCAGACTCAGCTCCAGTTCTCGTTCTGATCCCGCAATACGAAAAAGCGACAACCGCAGGCTCCGGTGCCGGAGTCTGCGGTTGTTGTCGTTTATACGGGCTTACCTGTCGTTTGTCTTACATGAAGCAGAGTATCAGGGCCTGGGCCGCCACTACTCGCAGGAACATCGTGAGCGGGTAGACGGTGGAGTAGGCTACAGCGGGGGCATCCTGGCCGGTGGAGTTGTTGGCGTAGGCCAGGGCCGGGG
>URZG01000099.1 GCA_900552325.1 uncultured Porphyromonadaceae bacterium
GAGGTGGACTATGTGCCCGGCCCTCACGGATCGGCAGTATTCACCCGCGGCGAGACCCAGAGCCTCGCCACCGTGACCCTCGGCACCAAACTCGACGAAAAGATTCTCGACGACGTGCTCAACCAGGGCCGCGAACGTTTCCTCCTCCACTACAACTTCCCCCCCTTCTCGACCGGCGAAGCCAAGGCACAGCGCGGTGTGGGGCGCCGCGAGATCGGCCACGGCAACCTGGCCCACCGCGCCCTCAAGCGTATGTTCCCCGATGATTTCCCCTACGTATGCCGCGTGGTTTCCGACATCCTCGAGAGCAACGGCTCCTCGTCGATGGCCACCGTATGCGCCGGCACTCTGGCGCTGATGGACGCCGGCGTGAAGATGAAACGCCCAGTGACCGGTATCGCGATGGGTCTGATCCACGACGACAACTCCCCCAAATACGCCATCCTCTCCGATATTCTCGGTGACGAGGACCACCTTGGCGACATGGACTTCAAGGTTACCGGCACACGCAAGGGTATCACCGCCACACAGATGGATATCAAGTGCGACGGTCTGAGCTACGAGATCCTCGAGCGCGCCCTCAACCAGGCCCGCGACGGCCGTCTCCACATCCTCGAGAAGATCGAGGAGACGATCGCCGAGCCCCGCGCCGACTACAAGCCCCACGTGCCCCGCATCGTCACCATGCTCATCCCCAAAGAACTTATCGGCGCCGTCATCGGCCCGGGCGGAAAAGTTATCCAGAGCATCCAGGAGGAATCCGGCGCCACCGTCAGCATCGACGAGATCCCCGAAGGGGGCCACATCGAGGTTGCCGCGGCCAACAAGGCTTCCATCGACAAGGCTCTCGAACTCATCAACCGCATCGTGGAGCTGCCCGAGGTCGACAAAGTCTACACCGGCAAGGTGAAGACCATTCAGGATTTCGGCGCCTTCGTGGAATTCATGCCCAACCGCGACGGTCTGCTCCATATCTCGGAGATCTCCTGGGACCGCGTGCCCGACATGGAGTCCTCCGGCATCAAGGAGGGTGACGAGCTCACGGTGAAACTCATCGAGATCGACCCCAAGACCGGCAAATACCGCCTGAGCCTCCGCGCTCTCCAGCCCAAACCGGAAGGCTGGGTGGAACCCGCCGAGCGTCCCCGCCGTCCCCGCGGAGAGCGTCCCGAGCGTGGCGACCGCAACGACCGTCCGCGCCGCGACGGTGACCGCGGACCCCGCCGTGACCGCGGCCCGCGTCGCGACTGATCCGCAACCACTCCTCTGACACACATTCCCTGATAATATCCAGCCCCTGCCTTCACCGCCAACCGTGACCGCAGGGGCTGTTTTTTCAAATCCCAAACCAATCAACACACATGAAAAAGAAATTATTAGCGGCCACAATGGCGGTGATGGCACTCACCGCCTGCTCGGGCAACGCCACGAATTCCAACACCTCTTCCGAAAACACCGAAAATGAGGTGAAAGAGCTGTTGACGACTCCTGACCTCGCGTTCGCCGACGCCCGCGGAAACGTTAAATCCATCACCGTGAAAACCCTTACCGGCAAACTCCAGGGGAACGACATCGTGCCCGATACCTCGGAGGGGAACGGCGAATCGCTGACCACCTATACCTTCGACGAGCAGGGGCGCCTCACCGGATACCGCGAGACTTACAAATACGACGGCAACGAGACCGAAGTCCTGGCCTACACCGTAGATTACTCGGCCGATCCCAAAGGCGTGGCCAAGAACACATCAGCTGATGAGTTCACCCGTAAACTGAATCTCAGCCTGACCCATGACGAAAATGGCCGGATCACCAATTTCAAATTCGGTGAGGGCAATGATTACGACGGCTGCCGCTATTATACCTATACCTGGGCCGACGGACGTATCGCCAACGAAGAATTCACCGGATGGGAATGGTCGGCCAACACAGCCCACAAATACGACGAAAACGGGGTGCTGACCGAGGATGCCATGGAATCGGTAGACTATGACGGAACCGTTAAATCAACCGTAACCTACAAATACAACGGCAAGGACGACAACGGCAACTGGACATCGCGCTCCAGAACCACCGTTGACAATTCTGTCGAGGTCGACGGCGTGGTGCAGAAAAGCGAGAACAGCCAGCCGGTCTACTACATCGAGACACGCACGATAGAGTATTATCCCGCAAAATAAGCGGAGCACCTGTAAAAAAGCCCGGCTGAGCCGGGCTTTTTTTGTGGCTGAAAGCAGCCTGAAAGTGTGCCATAACCGGTTTCAATCGTTCCCGCTGTAGGGACGCTCCGTGGAGCGTCCGCATAATTTACTGTATTTTAAAGCTATTTTTTCGGACGCTCCACGGAGCGTCCCTACAGCGGAAGAGAGCCTATTTTGACATAATCTCAAGGTTTATAGCCGGGCTCAGACGGCGGGGAGGGAGAGGCCGTTGAGCTTGCGATAGAGGTCGAGGGCATAGACGTCGGTCATCCCCGAGACGTGGTCGAGAACGGCCTGTATCTTGCCGAAAAGGGTGGGGGAATCAACATCGTACTGCGAAGGGACCTGCGACAGCAGCAGCCGCGAATAGTTCAGCTCAGGGTAACGCACGGCATGAATGAGTTTCTCCAGAAGGAATGTGATGATGCGGTTACCGCCAAGTTCCACGTCGACAACCTCGCGGGCACGGTAGATCTTATCCCACGACACGGCGTTGCAGGCGGCGTAGGCGTCGCGTTCCAGCGCCGGCACATGGTCCAGCAGCTCGCCACGGAATTCACCGGCGAGAATCTCCTCCTCATGGGCGGCGAACACGGCGGCACAGGCGTTGACCAGCGCGCCGATGACCGACGAACGCAGATAGGCCACCTTCTCGTTAGGGTCGCGCAGCATATCCATCACCTCAACCATCTTCTTCTGCCGCTCCGGAGGGAAGAAACCGAGGAAAAGACGCATCACCTCCTCGGAAGAGAGTATCTTGAGCTTGTGGGCGTCCTCTATATCCATCACCTCGTAGCAGATATCGTCGGCAGCCTCCACGAGATAGACCAGCGGGTGGCGGCAGTAGCTCACCAGTTCGCCGGGACGGCGTACCAAGCCAAGTTCGTCGGCGATACGAACGAAGGTCTCCTCCTCGGAGGTGAAGAACCCGAATTTGTTTTTATTCCCCGCCAGACGCGAGCTGAACGGGTATTTCACTATGGATGCGAGAGTGGAGTAGGTCATGGCAAAGCCCCCCTTGCGCCGTCCGGCGAACTGGTGTGTGAGGAGGCGCAGGGCGTTGGCATTCCCCTCGAAATGCACAAGATCGGCCCACTGTGCCTCGGTAAGCTCCTCGCGGAGCGAGGCGCCGGCACCCTCGGAGAAGAAGGTGGAGATGGCTTTCTCGCCGGAGTGACCGAAAGGGGGATTGCCTAAGTCGTGGGCCAGACAGGCAGCGGCCACTATCTCCTCGGCCGACTCCAGGGCGGCGAGTGTGGCGGCATCGCCGGCATACTTGGGAGCGAGCCTTAACGCCACCTCCGAGGCGAGGGAGCGCCCCACCGAAGCCACTTCGAGGGAGTGCGTCAGGCGGTTATGCACGAACACGCTGCCGGGAAGGGGGAATACCTGCGTCTTGTTCTGCAGGCGCCGGAACGGGGAGGAGAAAACGAGGCGGTCGAAGTCGCGGCGGAAGTCGGAGCGCACGCCGCGGCTCTTTGGGTCGCGGTAATGCTCCATGCCGAAGCGCAGGTCGGAGATGAGGCGGGTCCATTCCATGGCAGAAAGGGGAATAGGGGTTACTGGATATCCTCGTCGTAGCGCTGGTAGAGGAAGTCGTTGTAGGGGAAGCGCTCGGCGTGGATTTCGCGGGCCTTGTCGTAGATGCGGGCTTTCAGCTCGTCGATGTTGGCGCCGGTCTTTGCCGAGACGAATACGCAGTTGCCGGGGGAGAGGCGGTTCATCCAGGTCTGTTTGAGTTCTTCGAGGGGGATGTTCTCGCGTGTGCGCTCGGAGAGATCGTCCTCATCCTTGGGGGTGTGGGTGTAGGCATCGATCTTGTTGAATATCACGATCATCGGTTTGTCGGCGCTCTGGCATACCTCGGCGAGAGTCTTGTTGACAACCTCTATCTGCTCCTCGAACTGGGGATGGGAGATGTCGACCACATGCACCAGCAGGTCGGCGTCGCGCACCTCGTCGAGCGTGGATTTGAACGACTCCACGAGGTTGTGTGGGAGTTTGCGGATAAATCCCACGGTGTCGGTGAGGAGGAAGGGGAGGTTCTCTATGGTTACCTTGCGCACAGTGGTGTCGAGGGTGGCGAAGAGTTTGTTCTCGGCGAAGACGTCGCTCTTGCTGAGGAGGTTCATCAGCGTGGACTTACCCACGTTGGTGTAGCCCACGAGGGCCACGCGGGTGAGTTTGCCGCGGTTCTTGCGCTGGAGGGTTTTCTGGCGGTCGATGTCGCGCAGCTGCTCCTTGAGCAGGGAGATACGGCGCTGGATTATACGGCGGTCGGTCTCGATCTGTGTCTCGCCCGGACCGCGCATACCGATACCGCCCTTCTGGCGCTCGAGGTGGGTCCACATCCTTGTCAGGCGGGGGAGGAGGTACTGATATTGCGCCAGTTCCACCTGGGTCTTGGCTATGGCGGTCTGCGCCCGTTTGGCGAAGATGTCGAGGATAAGCGAGGAGCGGTCGAGCACCTTTATCTGGAGCTCGCGCTCGATATTGGCCACCTGTTTGGAGGAGAGATCATCGTCGAAAATCACCAGGCCGATGTCGTTTTTCTCCACATATTCCTTGATCTCGGCGAGTTTGCCCTGCCCCACGAAAGTGCGCGAGTTGGGGTATTCGAGTTTCTGCGTGAAGCGTTTGAGCACCACGGCTCCGGCGGTGTCGGCCAGAAACTCCAGCTCGTCGAGATATTCGTTCATCCGGGCTTCGTTCTGGTCGCGGGTCACGAGCCCCACGAGCACGGTGCGCTCGGTGGTGGCCTCGAGTGAGGTATTGTCGAATTCTTTCATCAGTCTTTCTTTAGGGTAAGTATGTCGCGGAGACGGCCCGGGGTGTGGAGCACCGTGGCGGCGGAATCGAGGTCGCGGTCGTGGCGCAGTCCCTGTATGGTGGCGCCGCGGGTGTAGTAGTAGCGCTGAAGAATCTCGGGAGCGAGATAGCTCGAGATCATCTCGCGGTTAAGGTCGAGATCGTGCGAGAGGTCGTGTCGGAGTGTGGCGCGGAGAGTGTCGATCTGGGCCTGAACGCGGTCGTCGAGGTAGCCCTCGGTCTTGGCCGATTTCTCAAGCTGGTCGAGGACGAGCTCGCAGGCGCGGTCGTATTTGAATTTTTCCGGGTCGATGAACGATTTGAACTCCGAGAAGATAGTGTCGGTGATCTCGAATTCCTCGGGGGAGGGTATCACCGGATTGCGGTGGGCGTAGCGGGTGGCGAAGTCGAAGCTCCATCCGTCGCTCACGATGTTGTAGACCAGACGGTTACCTTCGGGATATTCCACTTTCACATCGGGAGTAATGCCGCCGCCGTCGCGCACGGGTCGGCCGGCTGCGGTGTGCCATACGGTAGTGAGGGAGTCGGGGATACGGGCCACTGAACCGTCGGGATTACGGTGGGAGTAGTCGATGGCCTGGATGCAACGGCCCGAGGGAATATAGTATTTGGCGATGGTGGTCTTCATAAGGCCGTTATAGGGAAGAGAACGGGTGGATTGCACAAGCCCTTTACCGAAAGAGCGGTCGCCCACGATCACGGCGCGGTCAAGGTCCTGAAGCGCGCCCGTGACGATCTCGGCAGCGGAGGCCGAGGCGCCGTTGACGAGCACCACCAGCGGTATTTCGGTGTCGACGGGTTTCTGTGTGGTCTTGTAGATACGTTCGTTGAGGAGGCCGCGGCCACGTGTACGCACCACCTCCGTACCCTTTGGCACGAAGAGGCCGGTGATCTGCACGGCGCTCTCCAGGAGGCCGCCGCCGTTGTTGCGCAGGTCGAGGACTATGGATTTCACCGCGGGATCCTTTTTAAGCTCCATCAGGGCGTCGCGCACCTTCTCGTAGGACTTCTCGTTGAATGTAGTCAGCTCAATGTAACCTATATCCCCCTTCACCACGCCGAAATAAGGCACGGGGTCGATCTCGATCTTCTCGCGTGTGATGTCGAACGAAAGGATGGAGTCGGGGGAGGCGTACGGACGTTTTACGGTGACTTTCACCACCGTACCGGCCTGCCCTTTGAGCATCTTTGAAATCTCTTCGGAGGACTTGGAGGTCACGGTGTCGCCGTCGATGATGAAGAACACGTCGCCCGGACGTAACCCGGCAAGCTGGGCGGGAGCGCCCTCACGCGGCTCCGACACCATTACCTTTCCGCCGCGCTGGGTGATATAGGAGCCGATACCGCCATACTCGCCGGTGGAAATGGACCGGAACTCCTGCTGCTCGCTTTCGGGGATATATTCGGTGTAGGGGTCGATTTCGTCGAGCATCGCAGCGATGGCCGTGTTGATCGACTTCTCGGCGTCGATGGTATCCACATACGAAGTCTGCAGATTTTTGTAGACAGCCGAGAAAATATCCAGGCCGCGGGCTATGTCGCCTTTGGACGAACGTGTGGCGGCCGTGGCCGAGACGAGCACGACAGCCGCGGCAAAGAGTATCAGGGGTAGTTTTCTCATTGAAAATCTTATTTTTTCCTTTTAACCAACGAAGTTACACAAAATACAACAAATCTGCGGCACTCCTGCCCTAAATATTCCTAAAAAAATAGCGGCAACAACGGTTATCTTTCATTTGGAGGGGCATTTCAAACAACATGAAGCCCGATACATTCTGCCACTTTTTCATTTCAACGCCTCAATTTTGGCAATAGTAGTATCAGGCAAAATGTCTATACCATAGAATAAATGGCTACTCTGATAGCCGAGAAAATCTATATATTTGAGGATCAAGGCGTATTTGCTTTGTGCTTTGGCCATGTCGATGTTGCCGTTCTCATCAAAGCAAATAGCCTCATGGTGGGCTATGCGATTGCGAAAGGTCTTTATGTCCTGAAGTTCATTGAACACAGCTCTTTGCCCTAAACCGGCAGTTCGGTTCGGAAATATGTGCAATAAGTTCTGACCTCCAAGCCTAAACGGTTGTCGCGTAAACAAGTGTGTCCAAAAACCGAAAGAAACCGAGGAAACCACACGGTCGTTTGTATATCGCCCTTTTTGCCTGAGATTAGTGATTATCCGAAGCACTTCATTTCTCTGCGGCGCGTTCTCAATCATACCTCCGGGTTGCATCTGATTCTTCACCCATTCGGCATCATTGAATACACCTTGATAATGGGTGTTTATGGCATTTCGAAGCACTACCTCAAATATATTCAGGATGCCATAAAACTTTTGGCATAATTTTAAGTTATGCCTATAAAGGGTTAGTGCTTTGGCGGTATTACCCCCGCAAGCAACTAAATATTTGTTGAGGCGAGCCGGAGAAAATGCCTTTTCATACTCAGAATATTTCACTTCGTGATTTTTAACGTATTGTAATTTGCAAAATTACGAATTTAGTTATAACTTTGCAACGGAATCCCCCGAGTGTCCCTGTCTTCGGACAAACCTCGGGGTT
>URZG01000100.1 GCA_900552325.1 uncultured Porphyromonadaceae bacterium
GAGAACACCATCATGCCCTGCACCTGGCGCGAGGTATCTGTCTCCCTGCTGGGTCGCGCCGGCAAATGGGGCTACCAGGCAATGTTCCTGCCGGGTCTCGACTCCGAACGCTTCGGCAACAGCGGCTGGATCCACGACGGCTCCGCCTCCCCTTTCGAGTTCAAGATCGCCAACAACTATGCCTTCGCCGCCCGCGTCGACAACTACTCGGTGCCCGGTCTGCGCCTGAGTGTCAGCGGCTATGTGGGCAACTCGTTCCGCAACACATTGTACCCCACCTCATCACCCAAAAACGACGGCATCCACGGCACGGTCACCATCGGGTCGTTCGATTTCAGCTATAACGGCCATAACTTCGCCGCCCGCGGTTCCTTCGACTGGGGCCACCTGAGCGACTCGCGCCACATCTCGCGCTTCAATATCGCCATGCCCAAGACTTCCACCTCCAAACGTCAGGAAGTGGCATCCGACGCCGTAGCCGCCGGTGTGGAAGTGGGTTACAACTTCTTCGGTTTCTCCCCCAAGCTCACTGCCGACGGTCAGAAATTCTTCGTTTTCGGCCGTTACGACTACTACGACTCCATGGTCAAGACCGACGGCTCGCAAAGCCTCGGATGGTGCCGCCGCCACAAAATCTCAGCCGGCGTGAACTGGTTCCCTATCAGTCAGATCGCCGTGAAGGGGGAATACACCTACCGCATCCTCCCCTCGGGCTACAACAACGAGCCCTCCCTCTCCATCGGCATTGCCTACTGCGGCTGGTTCAAATAAAGGGGCCTCCCGTATAGGGCCGTCCATCCGGACGAAAGTTTAACCGGATATTCCGGATCAGATAAAATCAAAATAAAATATAACGATATGAAATTCCTTAAATACCTTACAATCGCTGCATTGGCTATGTCGGTGACCTCCTGTTCCGACAGTTCCGGCAATTCCGACGATCCCATCAACAACGGCGACGAACTTTCGGCCAAAGAACTGGCGCTACAGAAGGCCGCAGACCAGTATGTGGACCTCACAGTACTCCCTACCTACTCAGCCATGGCTGATGCCGCTGTGGAGCTGCAGGGTCTCTGCCGGAAAATACGCACCAAACATGCCGCCGGCACACTGACCAAAGAGGATATAGCTGCAGCCGGTGAGGCATGGCGCCGCTCGCGAAAGAACTGGGAACTCTCCGAGGCTTTCCTTTTCGGTCCGGCCAATACCCACAACATCGACCCCCACATCGACTCATGGCCCCTTGACAAAGCCGCTATGGACAACCTGCTCAACGATATCCGCGCCGGCAAGTCCTGGAGCCTGGAAAACAACGGCGGCTACGGTCTGATCGGGTTCCATGCCGTGGAATACCTCCTGTTCGAACTTTCGGCCGACGAGAACACCTCACTCACCCACTCCACCAGCTATACTCCCGAAGAACTCGAATATCTCTGCGCCGTTGCCGAAGACCTCTGCCAGCAGTGCGTATGCCTCGAAGCCTGCTGGGCAGGCACAGACGCCATCTCCGCCGAAAAGCAGGCTATCCTGGAGGACGCCGAACTCGATTACGGCGAGAACTACGGTTGGGAAATGAAGAACGCCCGTAAGGCCGGATCCCGTTTCAAGACCTATCAGGAAGTAGCCGAAGAGATCATACAGGGCTGCATCGACATCGCCGACGAGGTGGGCAACACCAAGATCGGACGCCCCCACATGGGTGCTTCCGAGGCCGACAAGAACTACATCGAGTCGCCTTACTCGCTCAACTCCGTGGAGGACTTCGTCGACAACATCATCTCCATCCGCAACGCATACTGCGGCACTTCCGCTGCCAACGCTTCGGTCAGCGACTACGTAAAAGCCCGGAACAGCGCTCTCGACACCCGTGTGCGCAAAGCTATCGACGATGCCATCGCCGCTATCTCGGCCATCCCCGAACCCTTAGCCAAAAACGCTATGGGCGAGGCTGCCGCCAAGGCTGTGAGCGCTAGCGGCGACGACCTGGTGAGCGTACTTGAGGAGGTACACACTCTCATCACCCGCAACTGACAACATTATTTTTAACTGGAAATAACGGGAACCCCGGCAGTATCATTCTTGGCTGCCGGGCTTCCCTGTAACAAATAAGACTCAGACGTGAAACACTATTTCTTCCCCGCTATCGCCCTCGCAGCCGGCGCGCTGATGGCAACATCGTGCTCCGATGAGAAGATCATCGACGAACCAGTTGACGACAAGCCCGACTGGTACTACTCCGGCGGTGAACTTGGCACCTCGTTCCTCTTCACTTCCAATGCCTTCGAGCAGCCTGCACCTGCCGTGGAGAACGCGGGCATGTACCATCAGTTCAAAAACGGCGAGGCGCTTTTCGAGAAACCGTTCATGGCCAACCAGAGCGGTGTGCGCAACGGCCTCGGCCCGGTGTATATCCGCACCTCGTGCCTCCACTGCCACCCCAGCTACGGTCACGGTACCCGTCTGCCCGAAGGGGCTTTCAATACCACAAATCCCGGCAACGGCTGTCTCCTTGTGGTTTATAACCCTGAAACCGAAGGTTATGTGCCCTGGCTTGCCGGTATGCCCCAGAGCCACGCCGTAGCTCCTTTCAAAGCCCCCCTCGACGAAAGCAAGATCACCGTGCGCTGGATCAACGCCACCGACGAATGGGGCAACCGTTTCGACGACGGCGAGACCTACGAGCTGCAGTATCCCGAGGTGACAATGCCGCGCGAAGCCATATATGTTGTAAATCAGGGCTATCAGCTTCCCACGGACTATGCGGTGAAACTGGAGTCGACCATAGGTATCTACGGCACAGGTCTCATCGATGCGATCGACGACAAGGACCTCCTTGCCCAGTATCAGAAAGAGGAGGCCGACGGCTTCCTTCCCAACGGTCTCAACCCCGCCTTCTTCGCCGGCGGCCAGTGGACCGGACTTTATTCCAACTCCCTCCAGGGCGACGGCACAGGCTATCCCCGCCGCTTCACATACGCCCTCTCGCGCGGCCCGCTGCAGGATGCCGCCGGCGCGAACGCCATCTGGAACATCACCAACGTGACCCGCTCCGACCGCCGTTACCACTACCTCGATGCCGCCGGCACATACGCCGAATACTCCTCCAAGGATCCTGACGTACAGGCAGGTTTCGACGCCTACCTCGAGCGCATCGACCCCACCCACAGCCACACCGACTGGTGGACCGGCACAGTGGAGGAACGTATAAAGAAGTATCTCACCGCAAAGGATCTCGACGTGGAGATGTCCGACCAGGAGTACACCGACCTGATGGTATGGCACCGCGGCCTGGCTGTTCCCGCCGTACGTGATTACGACGATCCCGAAGTGCTCCGCGGCAAGGAACTCTTCGACGAGATAGGCTGCGCCTACTGCCACCGTCCCTCCTGGAAGACCGGCGCCGACGAGATACGCGACCCGGCCCGCTTCTTCAAGGGTAACGAACTCCCGCGCTTCCCCTACCAGACCATCTGGCCCTATACCGACATGGTACAGCACAAGCTCCTTATGGCCAACGACATCCGTGGCGGATGGTGCCGCACAACCCCTCTCTGGGGACGCGGACTCCACCAGAAAGTCACCGGCTCGGCAACAGCTGACCGCCTCCACGACTGCCGCGCACGCACCACGATGGAAGCCATCATGTGGCACGGCTATTCTCCCCAGTCCGACGGCCGCCGGTCGGTCGAGCTCTTCCGCAAACTCCCCAAAGCCGACCGCGACGCCATCATCCGCTTCGTCGACGCCATCTGACAACCATGTCCGGCCGCGACCTGTCGCGACCGCAAAAACACCGGATTCGTGTTTCCCGGGCGCTCTCCGGAGCGTCCATAAAAGGGAATCGGTTCATTCGGCAATTCTAAATTAATTCTGAACAGTTACTTATATGAGGAAACTGCTTAACGCTCCTTTCACTCTTCTCATACACCTCGCCCTGGCCATCATAGTGGCCGGGGCGTTGGTCACCCATTTTATTGGAATCCAGGGGATCGTGACGCTCCGCGAAGGGGATTCCCCCGTCACTTCGTTCCGGAAAAGCTCCGGCCCGGGCGACGGAAGCCTACCCTTCGGACTGGCCCTGGAAAAAGCGGAGATCATCTACTATCCCGACACTACGGCTCCGATGGATTTCCGTTCGCATCTCCGCGTGGGAAGCACCGGCGTAACAGTGGCCATGAATTCGGTCGCCGAAGTCGACGGATGGCGCTTCTATCAGTCGGGAATGGGGGGCGACACCTCCACCCTGGCAGTCACACACGACCCCTGGGGCATAGGGATAACCTACACCGGTTATGCCCTGCTGCTGGCCGGGATGGCCGGTTTCTTTTTCCAGAAGCGCACCGTGTGGCGCGCGCTGCTGCGGAAACGCGCCTCGGCAGCCCTGCTGCTCCTCGTGGCGGCCGGCTCCGCCTCCGCTTCCGATGCGCTGCACACCATGCAGCGGCCCCTGGCACGCAATTTCGGCAAGGTCTATGTGTACTGGAACGACCGTGTCTGCCCCATGCAGACAATGGCCCTGGATGTTACCGCCAAGCTCTACGGCTCCACATCATACCGCGGAATGACCGCCGAACAGGTTCTTGCCGGCTGGCTGTTCTACTACGATGAATGGCTGCGCGACTATGAGGAATCGCACCCCGCCCCCACATCCGAAAAATCGCGCAGGAAGCAGGATGAATGTGACGCGCTCGTACGCTGGCTCGGAACCGGCGGTGCTTTCCGCATATACCCCTACCATGCCGCCACCGGGCGCATGGAATGGCTCTCGCTGTCGGAAAGACGCCCCTCGCAGATGCCGATGGACCAATGGCGGTTCATGCTCCGGGCCATGCCTGAAATCAACGGTCTCCTGCTTAAAGGCCGCAACAACGATGCCAACAGAGCCATAACGCGCCTCATAGAGGGTCAGCGCCGGTATGCCGGGGCCGAGGTGCTTCCGTCCGAGGGTCGCTTCCGCGCCGAACTGTTCTATAACAGCTACATGCGCATACTTCCCGGAGCCATAGTCCTGCTGATTTTCGGAGCCTGGGGAATATATTGCGGCATTGCTGCCCGCACTCCGCGCCATGCCCGTGCGGTACTCACCGCAGCGGCGGTAGCCGGTGCCGTGTGGTTCGGCGCCGCACTGGTTCTGCGCGGCTGGATCGGAGCACGCTGGCCCCTCGCCAACGGTTGTGAGACAATGCTGTTCATGTGTTTCTGCGGCTCCGTCGGTGCCATATTCTGCCGTCCGGCGCTCCTCAAAGGCGCCCTTCTCTCGGTAGCGGCGATGGCGGCTTTCGTAGCGGCGATGGCTGGCAAGACACCCCAGATCGCGTCGCTGATGCCCGTGCTCGCCTCTCCTCTCCTGTCAGTTCATGTGATGCTCGTGATGTGCTCCTACCTCCTTTTCATGCTCATGGCCGTTCTCGCCGCCGTGGCACTTGCCAAAGGGGGCGACACCTCGCGACACCTCGCTCGCGTCAACGCCATCATCCTCGTGCCTGCCGTATTTCTTCTCGCCGCCGGCATATTCATCGGCGCCGTATGGGCCAACCAGTCGTGGGGACGTTACTGGGGATGGGATCCCAAGGAGACCTGCGCCCTGATCACCCTCCTGATCTATGCCGTGCCGCTCCACCGCGCCACCCTCCGTCTCTTCCGCCGTCCGCGCGCCCTGAACCTCTACCTCCTCATCGCCATCCTCTCGGTACTTTTCACCTACTTCGGCGCCAACTACCTCCTCCCCGGCCTCCACTCCTACGCCTGATTATCCCATTGATATAATACGAAAGTCGGCCGTGCCTGCGCGCGCAGAGAGCGCGGAAGGGCACGGCCGACTTTTATGTCAGGGAAGTGAATCAGTCGTTCTGCTGAAGGGGGGAGGGTGTGGAGTATGTGCGGGCGGCCAGCTCTTTGTCGAACATATAGAGACCGTAGCCGTTGTCGCCGATTTTCTTCAGGGCGTCGATGAAACCGCGGGCGTTATCCTCTTCCTCTACCTGCTCGGTTATAAACCACTGGAGCATATTCTGGGTGGCGTAATCGTTCTCCTTTACAGCCAGTGCGTTGAGGGCATTGATAAGGCCGGTCACTTTCTGCTCGTGGGCGTAGGTATCCTGAAAAGCGGCAAGCGGGGAGGCCCATTCTGTGGCGACGGCGGCGATAGGAGCGAGAGTCACCTTGCCGTCACGAGAATTTACGTAGTTCATCATTATAGTGGCATGATCCTGCTCCTCCTTGAACTGTACGGCAAACCAGTTGGCGATACCGTTGTAGCCCTCCGATGCGAAGTGCATCGACATGGAGAGATAAAGATAAGCCGACCAAAGCTCGGCATTGATCTGCTCGTTGAGAGCTTTTTCTACTTCTTTGTTAAGCATATTATATAAATTTAGACTCAGAACCGGTAAGCGATTCTGAAAGTAGCATTTAAAGAGTTGAAATCCTTTACGATAACATATTCGGCTTTTATCCCTACCCGGAGAGAGGCCGTCAGGTCAAGCTCATATCCGGCACCTACATTGATTCCGAAACGCGACATACGGTTGGAAGCGTCGTCGTAAGCCTCGTGGGTCTTGTCGAAATGATAGTTCCAGCTCGAATAGTTTATACCCACCTGGGGATATACAGCCATCCTGTCGCGCGAGAACAGGAAGGGGAACTGCGTGTTGACGTCAAGCAGCAACGCATCGCGGCCATGGCGGCGGAACACATAGTCTGCATCGGCCGCCAGACGAAACCAACGGTTGAACCTGTAGCTGAATTCCAATCCGGTAAGCGCCGAACCGTTCGAGCCGCAATAGCCCGCTTTCAGTCCGAGCGTCTTCTCGCCGCGATAGGAATGTGATGTGGCCTCGGCCTTGACTGACAACACGGTGCATATCATTGAGACGCACAGCGCGCCTTTTACACAGATAGAGCCTCTCATAAAATAGTCGTGATGATTTTACAAAGTTAAGGATTCCTCATGATATATAACATACAAACGGAGAAAATTTCTTAACTTCGCATGATATTTCAGCGAGAACCGCTACATCCGGAAAATTCCGCACCCGGCCCAGATTTTACTGATTGAAGCACTTATATCACATACTCAGATTTTTAGCCGTCACCGTCATCATCCTGGCGGTGCTGTTGCCCGCCGTACTTTACGTCGGGCTGTCGCTTGATTCGGTACAGAGCCGCATCTCGGCGGTAGCCGAAAAGGAGCTCTCGGCGCTGCTGGGTTCGGAAGTGACCATCGGAAAGGTCAACATAGCGCCCTTCAACCGCGTGACACTCCGCGATGTGGCCGTGCAACCAGCTCCGGGCGACACCGCGCTGCAAGTCGGCCGGCTCGGAGCCGGCATCGACCTGTGGGATCTTGTGTTCCGCGACCATATCACGGTGAACTACGTGGAACTGATCGGCATGGACGCCCGCGTGTGGCGCGATTCAGCCGACTCGCCGCTGAACATACAGCCCGTCATCGACGCCCTTGCACCCAAAGATCCGTCCAGACCGCCCACGAAATTCGACCTGCGCCTAAACACGCTGATTATCCGCTCGTC
>URZG01000101.1 GCA_900552325.1 uncultured Porphyromonadaceae bacterium
GAAAGTACGCCGGGAAGCCGCATTCCGGTCATCACGCATCATATACAACGGCCTGTCAAGCATCACACCCAGGTATCCGGCGGCATACATCTTGAACCATAGATGGTAATCCTCCACCCCGAGCAGTTCACGGGATACGGTATATCCACCTACATTGAGATACGCTTCCGTCCTGACCATGCATGGGGCATGGCAAAACGGCGACCCCTTCAGAAAGTCTTTTTTTACGACCTCATAGCCTCCGGACCCCCTCCTGAATTCTCCGTTATCGTCGAAATAAATCATCGGGGTACTGACAATATGAAATTCCGCGTTAGAATCAAGGAAACCAATTTCCTCGGCAAAACGCTCCGGGAGAGACAGATCGTCACCATCCATTCTTGCCACATATTCTGTATCGGCGTATTCCAGACAGCGGTTCAGCGTAAAGTTCAGCCCCATGTTCCTTTCGTTTCGGATGAGGATGAACTTGCCCGGATATCGATCAACATATTGTCTGGCGACTTCTAAGGTTTTGTCAGAGGATCCGTCGTCGCACATCACAACCTTGAACCCTTGGTAAGTCTGGTCAAGAAGCGAGTCCAAAGCCTCGGCCAAAGTCGGGGCACAGTTGTATATCCCCATTATCACCGTAATGCGGTATTTCTCCATATCTCGATAATATCAGTGATGAGAGCCGAGCAGACCATAATATATAATCTGCATGGCGAGTGTGAACGCCAGGTGCCAGCCGGCAACACGGTTCGCGCCGGAATACTGGTGGCGCATAAAAGGTTTGTCGAAAAACGGATAGATCAGAACTATCGGCAGCATCAGCCAGGAGAGATAGGCGATGCGGTTGGTGAAATTGGCGTACATGCATAACATCCACACCGAGTTCGTAAGCAGATAGGTGCAGTACATCGTATCATAAAGTTTTGACCGATATCCTTTAGTCTTTATCACCCAATACCCTAAGATGACCGGTGCGGCGCTGTACAGGATGAAATCGGGACGGAAACCGACGTACGACACCCCGGCATCCTCGCCAAGATAGCCCGCGCCTCTCTCGTCTGCCATTGATGCGAAAATCTCCTGAAAGAAAGATATGTGGAGAGCCGAAATAACAACAGATGCACACCATATAGTTAGATAAAGTCTGGGATTTCTTACGAACCAGCAAATCAGAAAAGCAGTTATCGGCAATGTCATTGAATGATGGAATCCCAAAGAGATCCACAGGAATATCAGACTGAGCCACCATTTATCCTTATAGGCTAACGCACAGAGAAAAATCGATGCTGCTGCCCCTGCTTTTATTCCGTTTGTAGCATAAGAGAATGTGGAGAACGCTCCTAAATATATTATAAATGCATAAAGGGTATCTTTGGGAAACAGCCTGCGGCACGCAATCAGAAGGGATCCAAAATTTATTGCCGCTATTATTAAGAAAAAATATGTGATATTTATCCGTGCTCCCGCAAACCACCTTATCAGATTGTCGAATATTAAATTTTCAGCGTTCCAGTCGAATACAAATCTGTTGCCCCATAACATATTATAAACATGCCAGTAATTCCTCATATCCACAAACACCCCGCTTACAGGTCTTAAACCGATAAAAAACACAAAAATTACACATACAGTCAGGGCATTTATCGGGGATACGGCCCAATGCGATTCGAGACGCGAGTTTGTGTATCTGGAATACTTGTTTGCCAGCATAATTGTCATCAGCGTGACAAACGTCATGTAAACCGGACTATATAATGACGGGCTCATTTGTTTGCGAAAAATCTACGTATTTTACCTGGCAGTTCAGTCCCGAACAGTCTGTGTAGCAGTCGTGACAGTCTCATGCGCCATGGGCTGCAGTCATACCAGGTTTTTGCGTACCAATGGATAGAGCGTGTGTTTTCTGAAATCTTTAGACGACCGGTATTGTTATCCAACGGATTGAAATAATCGGCAGGATATAGATTCATACCCATTACATTCTGTATCCCCGGATTGGAGTTCAATCCGTGCATTCAATAAAGCAGATTCGTGGTATATATCACAATCGTTGTCTGATTAAATGATCCATCGTCATTCAGAAATCGAAAGGATTTATACCGCTCCAATATCATCCTGTAAAAATCCATTTTAGCGATTGCTCCCAGACCCAATCCGGGAGCAACAGACGCATATTCGGATGGTATGTCAGTTTCAAAGCCCATAAAAGGCCCCGCGGCAACGATATCATCCATCGGGCGGATTACCTCCACGTCGGTATCGAAATACAAGCCACCATGCTCATACAGTATCTTGAAGCGGGCATAGTCGCTGACGAACGCGTATTTGCCTACGGAATAGGCCTGTGCCGTATATGGAATGGAATTGACATCGAAATTATCCTCGTTCCATTCGATTATCTCGTAATCCGGGAGGTATTTACGCCATGAGGCGATGCATTTTTTCGCGGACTCGGGCAACGGGTTGCGGCCGAACCAGCAATAGTGTATTTTCTTTGGGATCATTTACGCCTGAGGGTTGATATGCCGATAAGATAACCGGCAAAAGACAGCCGGCCGATCAACATGGAGAGAAGCAAGGAGATAGTGAAAGTCAGAATTGCGATTACAAGTGTCTGAATGGCATAGTTGTCTATTCCCGAGATTATTGATGTTTTCCAAAGGAAGAATCTCATTACAAGAATATGGCTCAGATAGATGCCGAAAGTATATTGCGCGATGGAGAACAGGCGCATACGACTGCAGAACCGGTCAATAAATTTCCAGATCGCGACAGTCAGGATGACCACAAATATCGAGAGATACCAGAACAGATTATAAAAATCGACCTCCAGCTGTAATGATTTGCACACAACTGGGGCGACCAGTGATATCGCAACAAATGGCATCAATATTTTCCATTTAATGGATCCGGGCCATTTTTTCAGATAGTAACCCAATATGAAGTAACCGGCATAGCCGGTGAAGTAATAAAGAATCCCTTGGTTACTTGTATTTATGTCTACAAAATGGCTTAATATCGGGAAACATAATGTGACGGCCCAAAGCAGCAGGATGAATTCCACCTCTCTTTTATCGGCGTTTGACAGCCATCCGCTGAGGACCGGCGCCAGAAGATACAGCCCGGCGAGAGTGTACATGAACCACAACACACCGTGCCCTTGAGGGGAAAACGGGACTGAACAGATTGTTCTCGCTATATTTATTTCGGACTCTGAGTAATAAAGATTTGCGGCCAGATATATTGCCGTCCAGAAAAGAGTGGGAAAAATAATCTTTGTGAATCTCTTTTTCAGAAAGGTAAACATACCGGTCCTTACCGGAAGCAGCAGGGCCCCAGACACCATGAAGAAGAGGCCGATGCATGGGGCGGTCAGATAACTGATGGTAGATAGAAACATTCCCGGAGCATTATTATCCGGCATGGGCGAGTGCATTAGTATGACCATGAAACATGCAAGCACCCGCACGGTGTCAAGATAATCCAACCGTTTGTCAGGCGATGAAACTGTCATTATATCTGTTTGTTCAAAATAGCGTATATTTTGTTGATCTCAGATTCGTTGCCGAAATCAAAAGTCTTGAGATTGGCGGCTATCCTGTCGCGGAGGGGTTTGTCGGCGATGACGTCGGTGAGACCTCGGGCGCAGCCCTCATTATCAAGCGGAACTATTACACCGTCGATGCCGTGACGGATCTGGGAGGATGCGGTGGGATAGGCTGTGACAGCCACCGGTTTGCCTAATATCTGGGCTTCACGCACTGTTACCGATTTCCCTTCGTAGCGGGAGGGTTGCACGTAGATATCGCAGGCCTTGATATAGGGATACGGATTTTCTTTTTTGCCGAGGATGATCACATGTTTCTCCATCCCTGCATCAGCAATGTTTTGCCTAACAGCATCTTCGTTGCCATAACCTATGATATGCCACCGAAGATTTTCAAAACCGTTTTTAACGAGGTTAGACGCAATGAAAGGCAGATTGTCGAAATTCTTTTGAAACGTGAAGCGACCAATGGTCAATAATTTCAAGTCTCCCTGCATTTCATCCGATACATCGGTCTCCTCGGCCCGGGAACGTACAAAAACCGGAGAGAGGATGTTTTCGATCCCGATGATTTTTGATGACAGCGACGGGAATGTCTTCAAGAATGAGGTGGTTACATCTGGTGATATTGATGCGATGTGTTCGTATGCATCCCATACGGGCAACTCTTTCGCGGCGTTTACATGCACTGTTGAGTAGTCGGTATGTATCCAGGCGAGCCGCTTGCGTGCGTGCACCTTGTCGCGCCCGATGTTGTGCGGCGTCAGGAAAGAGATACAGAGGTCGTATTCCACATTCGGATTGATCGGGGGAAGAGACGGCGTCACACAGTCGGCGATAAATTGAAATATGGATCCGTCATCTGTCACCGACCGCACATTCTTCAAGTATCTGCGGTGTTGAAGCCTTGCGCGCAGACGGTTGGCGACAAGCCTCCATTCCCCTGCCATGAGAGCCTCCTTCATAGGCCGTTCAATCATGGAGTAGGATTTGATTTCCGGCAGCAGATTCACCCAATCGGGTATAAACTTCATCAGCGGGCCCTGATGGGAATAGATGAACAGGTCGACGTCCACCCGCTCCGGGTCAAGTGCGTTGAGAAGTCCTATCAGGGAAATCTCCGCTCCACCCAACTCCATGTAGTGCATAAGTATGAGTATGCGAGGCTTCATTATCGATGGCAAATACCCCTGAGTTTGCGTTTTAGTATTGAAAAGAAATTATTCAGATAATATCTGCGTACGGCACGCTTCTTGGCTCCATCGAAATCGAATGAAAGAAACCAGTCGACAAACTCTTTTTTCTCCTGGTTCATCATCTCATAATTTTCCGCCATCCGTTTCCGTATATGCGGCCAATGTATCACTTTCTCGCTGCCGAATCCCATCAGGGCAATACGACGTTCCATCACCTCAGACCAGTGCTTCTTAAGTGTGGTATTGATATTGAAGCCGAAATCTTCCGGATCCGCACCCTCTGCCACAATCCCCAACACAGTGCGCAGACACTTCTCACATTCGCAGCAATTCGAGTCATGGAAAGAGCATACACGCATGAAATAAGGCTCTCCGGTACGTTTCTGAAAATCACAGATAATATGCATCTTGTCCTGTCGGTTCAGTTCAAACCCGTCGTGGAGAGTAAAACCGGTCCGGGCAAACCGGAATTCACTGTCAGTGGTGGAATTCGACGCACACAAATGATTGAGACCTGTTGTTAATGAACTGGCTATTATAATCTCCCTGATTCCTTCATGCCATGCATACGGAATCGCGATCGAAATAAAGGCCATTGAATGAAGGAACCCATGCCACCAGGAATCTCCGAGACGTTTCTGGAAATTGCGGTCAAAGTTATCGGAAACCACTTTGGCGAAATTGGACCGCACATGCGACGAATGAAGTCCCATCTTCATTCCGAAGGCAGTGATATCTCTTTTATCAGCCTCAGCAACCGCATCCGTTCCATTCACGGTCTCATACCATCCCTGTATATTAAACAACACAGGATTTTTCTCAAGATTGCGGATCAGTGACGCATGGCAGTCGGCGCCTCCGCTGAAAAGAATAATTGCCTTGTGGGATGCAGCATCCCCAGCTTCTATCCGGTTATCACGTATGACAGATGGAACGATTCGTCCTTTGAAAGGATAATAATAATATATATCCTGATATGCCGATTTTATTCGGGCGACCGACTCATAGAACGTACGGTCAAGTTCATCCACCCATATCACGGAATTCGTGATCCATGCGAAAGCCATCAATGATGCGACGAACGGAACGGCAAGTATACTGCCTGGAACTCCCGACATATCGGCATCATACTCCACAAACATTTCCGGAGACACACTGAAGCGGTATCTCACCATCCCCCCGTCGACTGTGATTTTCTCGAGAATTATATTATTGCGCTTCATTTTGCCAGACTGTGTGCAATTTTCTCCAAAACAGTTTCATCCATGCCTATGCGGTCAATCCTACAGTATTCAAGAATCAGCGAATATGGATTAACCCCGTATTCCGCAGCCACACGACGCACGGAATTCATATACCCGCTATGGAATCCGGCGATTCCGCAATAGGTATCCAGGCCGCTTACTCCCTTGAATTTGACTTTGTGCCTGAGATAATCCTCGCTGAAGCGCATCAACGCCGCCAGAGAATATTTCTCAACACCGTATTTCTTCATGAGAATGGCAATCAGCTGTTCGGTGGAGGCATTGCCCGCACCGCGGCCAAGCGACTGAAGGGATGTATCAACCACATCACATCCGATTTCAAGAGCATGCAGTGTATTTGAAACGGACAGGCCGAGATTATCATGACCGTGAAATCCTACAGCGACCTTTCCGTCGGTCTCCTTCCGTATAATATTGTAATACCGGGAAATATCTTCAGGCATCATGCATCCGGCGGAATCCACAATCACCAGCGCATCCGCCCCGGCTCCGGCCGAACGGCGTACACACTCTGCGAAATTTTTTTCATCTGCCACATAGGTCTTCATATAGTTTGAAAATACTTCAAGCCCGAGTTTTTTCGCTTTTGTGACAAAAACTTCCGTGCGCCTCACGTCCTCCGGGACTGTATTGCAGCCGATTCTGACAAAAGACGCTCCATAGCCGGCAAGCATATCAAGATCCTCAAGGCGGGCTATCCCCGGAATACAGAACATCCCGTATTTCACTTTCTTCAGCGAAGTCGCAGCCCGAAGGTATTCCTCGTCAGTCGCAGCAGCGATGCCATGTTGAGGCGAAGATGCCGAAAGCCCCTGACCGTGCCCGATCTCGAAATACTCTATTCCCGAGTCTTCCACAGCGATGCCAACCTTCTTCACATCCTCAGGCGTGAAGCTGAAGTCAACCTCATAACTACCGTCACGAAGAGTGACGTCCATTATTTTAAAATCAGTCATTTCAATTTAAAACATCAATGCAGGATTCAAAACAACCCACAGTATCTTTGAAACCAAGGATTTGTTTGATTTTCTGTTTCACTTTCACAGATCTCCACGTCGCATTAAGACGACGGTTGAAATCCTTTAAATTTCCGTCGATAATCTTCGGCAGCCAAACCGACTTTTTCACAAATGCCACCGTGCGTTCGTCAGCAAGTATCACAGAACCCGTATCATGACCGATACAGATCTCTCGCAATTCTTTCTGAGCCATAATCTTCTCACTCATATCGGCAGAGCTCTCTCCTATTGCCACACAGGCATCCTGTAGGAGATGCATCAGATTGCGGCCTACTCCAAAACTGTTTTCGACAGGAACCGCGTAATGCCTGAGAAGAGCCAGCCCCTCCTCAGTTATCAGGCGCTGACGCAGAAGCAATTTTTCCGGAGAATGTTTCGTATATTTCAGCGAGGCACCGGAGAAATCTCCGTAGACATATCCCACTGCACCGGACAAAGCAATACCTCTCACATTTCTGAGGTAACGGTAAATAAAATGACGGTCCTCGCTATGTGATAGCCTTGTATCG
>URZG01000102.1 GCA_900552325.1 uncultured Porphyromonadaceae bacterium
CTATGCGCTCTATCCGCAGAAAGTGACCCTGGCGCCCGATGATTCGCTGACGGTTGAATTCTCCCCTATCCCGCCACGTGTGACGCAACGCAAAAAACAGGCCTTACATGACTCGGACAGTGACACCGAAGCCCGCGATAACGCAGATTCATCTCCGGAAGAGATCGAAACAATGCCCGCTGCTCCCGCTCCCGAGCCTCTGGTGATCGGCCGGGATCATATAGAGTCCTGTTCACGCTGGAAAGGTCACACCGTGGTGAACTGCGCCAACGGGCTCCGTCTCATAATCCCCGACAGATCATTCACCGCACCCGGCGACAGTATCAGGTTTGAGGAACGTCTCGGAAGCGGCACGTAATCTATAAGCCGACGGAATAAACGGATCTGCATAATAAAGTATGTGCAGGTCCGTTTATTTTATGTACACTCATATCTGAATGGAAAATAATCCTACCAACGAAAATTCCGACCGTATACGTCTCCACGTACTCGGCATCTCATACAGCCAGATACAGTCCGGCGCCTATGCGCTGATTCTGGCGCAGGATAACGGCCCCTACCGAATCCCCGTGGTGGTCGGTGCCGCGGAGGCCCAGTCCATAGCCATGAAAATGGAGGGAGTAATACCGCCGCGCCCCATGACCCACGACCTTTTCACAGCACTGGCCCAGGCATACGGCGTAGTGCTCAAGGAGGCTTTCATCTATAAATTCGAGGACGGCATATTCTCATCCGAGCTTACTTTCATCGACGACGCCGGCACGGAAGTGGTGCTTGACGCACGCACATCCGATGCCATAGCAATAGCCATGCGCACGAACTCCCCCGTCTACACGACAAAAGCCATTCTGTCAGAGACAGGCTTCATTATGGAAGTCAAGGATGTAGAGGACGAACTGCCGTCCGACCGCGACATCCACGAGGCCATCACAGGTATCCAGAATCTCGAGAACTACTCCGTGGAGGAACTTGAGAAAGAACTCATGCGCTGCATTGACGAAGAAGAATACGAAAACGCCGCCAAAGTGCAGAAACTCCTCGCCAGAAAACGCGCCGGAGAGGGGGATGACACTCCCGCAGATTTGCCGGAGTAACAGTTTTTTTTGTAACTTTGTAAGCCGAAGTTCATCACCGGTACCGTATCCCTCTCCCCCTCACAACATGAAAACATCAGTTATTCTCAGGTTCCTCATAATAGGCATGCTGTGGCTTGGCTGCTGCATCTACCTGATAAACCGCATGATAGCCTCAGGAACGGAACTTACTTTGCTAAGTCTCTTCCCCATAGCGGCATCAGGCGTGATCGTTTTCGTGCCGCTATACAAGAAATATGTGCGAAATGGCAAACATCGAAAGTGAATCACCCTCCACTCTCTTAGAGAAAATCTCTTCTCCGGCCGACCTCCGGGCACTCACCGCAGGGCAGCTTCCCCGGGTATGTGCGGAAATCAGGGAATATCTCATCAGTTCCCTCTCCCGCAATCCGGGGCACTTCGCCTCCAGCATGGGCGCCGTGGAGATCACGGTGGCGCTTCACTATGTTTTCAATACACCCTATGACCGCATAGTGTGGGACGTCGGGCATCAGGCCTACGGTCACAAACTGCTCACAGGGCGCCGAGAGCGCTTTGCAATGAACCGCAAATTCGGCGGTCTAAGCGGTTTCCCAAATCCCGACGAAAGCGAATACGATACTTTCTCGGCAGGCCATGCCTCCAACTCCATTTCTGCCGCACTCGGAATGGCCGTGGCATCGGAACTCAACAACGATTCTCCGCGACGCAATGTCGTGGCCGTAATCGGCGACGCCTCCATCAGCGGCGGCCTCGCCTTCGAGGGGATAAACAATGCGGCAAACACCCCCAACAACCTCCTTATAATCCTCAACGACAACGATATGTCGATCGATGCCAACGTAGGCTCGCTACATTCCTATCTGGCCCGCATCACATCGTCGAAAGGATATAACAACCTACGATACAAAACTTACCGTCTGCTAAAGAAGCTGCATATCGTCACTGACAGCGGCCGCGGGCGGATAATGCGCTTCAACAACTCGCTAAAATCTCTTCTGTCACGGCAACAGAATATATTCGAAGGACTCAACGTGCGTTACTTCGGGCCGGTGGACGGCCACGATGTGAACCAGCTGGTCCGCACACTGAACGATATCAAGGATATGACAGGTCCTCGTATCCTTCACATCAAGACCGTGAAAGGCAAAGGGTTCGCCCCCGCCGAGAAAGATCCCGCCGTATGGCATGCGCCGGGCAAATTCGATCCCGCCACAGGTGAACGTCAGTGCGCCTCCTCCGGAGGTAAGCTGAAATTCCAGGATGTATTCGGCGCTACCTTGCTCGATCTGGCACGCTCCGACAGGCGTGTGGTGGGTATCACTGCCGCTATGCCCACAGGCACCTCCGTAAATATCCTCGGCGATGCCATGCCCGGACGTATGTTTGACGTCGGTATTTCCGAGGAGCATGCCGTGACCTTTGCCGGCGGACTCGCCAAAGAAGGTCTGCGCCCCGTCGTGGCCATTTACTCCTCCTTCCTTCAGCGCTCCTATGACCAGATCATCAACGACATATCCCTGCAGCGGCTCCCGGTGATATTCTGCATAGACCGTGCCGGGCTTGTTGGCGAGGACGGCGCCACACACCACGGAGTGTTCGATATCGCATACCTCCGTGCTGTCCCCGGAATGACAGTGGGCGCCCCGCGCGATCTGGGGATGCTCCGCGATATGATGCACACCGCTCTGGCACACGAAAGCGGACCTTTCGCCATACGTTATCCGCGCGGCGGATGCCTCACGCCCTACGATCCGTCCCTTCCGGTAAAAGAGATCCTTCCCGGCACAGGCGAGAAACTTGCCGACGGGCAGGATGCGGTGATAATTTCAGCCGGCACATCGGCCGATGATGTGACGGAGGCCCGTGCCATACTTCAGGAGAAAGGGATCTCCGCGGCACACTACGATCTCCGCTACGTGAAACCGCTCGATACCGCCATGCTCGACCGTATAGCCGGAGCGGGAGTGCCCGTAATCACCGTGGAGGACGGCTCTCTTATCGGGGGCGCGGGATCTGCCGTAAACGAGTATTACCGCTCGGCCGACCGTGAAGTCGTGATAAAGTCGCTCGGAATCCCCGACAACTTTATATCGCAGGGCACGGTGCCTGAGTTGAAAAAGGCTGCCGGAATCGACGCCACAGCTATTGTCATGGCGGTGGAAACCTGCCTGAAGAATGAACACGCTAAAGTGCTGTCGTTATGAAAATCGTCATAGCCGGTGCAGGTGAAGTCGGCTCACACCTTGGCAAGCTCCTCTCCCGCGAGGAACAGGATATTGTGATGATCGACAGCGACCGAGAAAAGCTCGACAGACTCGACGCCAACTATAACCTCATGACCTTTGTGGGAAGTCCTACATCGTTCAGGGCATTGTCGGGAGCCGGGGTCGACACTTCGTGCGATCTGTTCATTGCCGTGACCCCTTACGAGAACACCAATATAACCTCTTGCGCCATCGCCAAAAGCCTCGGGGCAAGGAAAACGGTGGCACGTATCGACAACTACGAGTTCCGCGATTCGCTTCACCGACCGTTCTTCGCTTCGATAGGTGTAGACCACCTGATATATCCCGAATATCTCGCCGCCCAGGAGATATGCACAGCGTTGCGCCGTCCATGGGTGCGCCAGTGGTTCGAGCTCAACGACGGGCGCCTCCTGCTCATAGGGGTCAAGGTGCGTGCCGGCGCCGCGCTGACAGGCAAAAGTCTGCGCGACATTACCGCGACGCAGCACAATTACCACGTGGCGGCCATAAAGCGTCGTCACGAGACTATCATTCCCCGCGGTAACGATGTTATCCAGCCCGACGATATCCTTTATTTCACCACTACCGAGGAATTCGTCGACGATATACGCGACCTTTGCGGCAAAAAGGATTTCAAGGTACGCAATGTGATGGTTATGGGAGGGAGCCGGATAGCCGTCCGGCTCGCACACATGGCTTCTGAGAAACTGCGTATCACCATAATCGAGAACGATGCCGACCTCTGCCGCCGTCTCCCCGAGAAATGTTCGGGATGCAACGTGCGCATTATCCACGGCGACGCCCGCAATAACGATGTGCTCCGCGAGGAGGGAATCGGCGCCATGGACGCTTTCGTGGCGTTGACCGACGCATCCGAGACCAATATCCTGGCGTGTCTCGCGGCCAAAGAGATGGGGGTGAACAAGACTATCGCCGAAGTTGAGAACATTCAGTTCATCTCCGAGGCCGAAATCCTCAATATAGGCACCATCGTCAACAAAAAGCTCCTCGCCTCCAGCAAGATATTCCAGCTGCTTCTCGACGCCGACGAAACCTCTTCGCGTTTCATGGCACTGGCCGACGCGGAGGTCGCCGAACTCGAGGCGCGCCCCGGCTCGAAAATAACCCGTGCTCCGGTAATGGACCTCAAACTGAGCCGCGACATGACGATCGCCGGTCTCATCCGCAACGGCCGGGGGATGCTTGTCGGAGGCCGCGACCGCATCCAGGCCGGCGACCATGTTCTTGTGTTCTGTCTCTCCGGTTCGATCCATAAGGTCGAGAAATTGTTCGTCTGAAATTTTACGTAAAAAGATGGCATACAGGTTTTCCGTGATAAACTGGCGCATGCTTATGCGTGTTATGGGATGGCTCCTCCTCATCGAGGGAGCGTTCATGCTCGTGCCGGTAGCCACAGCGCTCTATTACGGCGAGAAAGATCTGCAGGCATTTCTCTACGCCATAGCCATCACGGTGGTGACCGGAGCCGTCACCACCACCTGCGTGCGACCGCACCGCTTCGATATGGGAAAGCGCGACGGATTTCTCCTCACGGCTATGGTCTGGGTGGTGTTCTCTTTCTTCGGCATGATACCTTTCATGTTGAGCGGGATAAACATAAGTTTCTCCGACGCCTTCTTCGAGGCGATGTCGGGATTCACCACCACCGGGGCCTCCGTGATCGACAACAATGCCGACCTCAGTCATGCCGTACATATATGGCGCTCGCTGATGCAGTGGATCGGCGGCATGGGTATCATTCTGTTTACCCTCGCCGTGCTCCCGATGCTCAATTCCTCGGGAGGTATGCAGATGTTCAATGCCGAGGTAACGGGCATCACACACGAGAAACTGCGTCCGCGCGTAAGTTCCACAGCCAAGCGTCTATGGCTGGTGTACACCCTTCTGACGGTCTTTCTATGTTTTCTCTACTGGATAGGACCGATGGGCGCGTTCGACAGCGTATGCCATGCATTCTCCACGATGTCGACAGGCGGATTCTCCACACAGGCCGATTCTATAGGGGCATGGAACTCGCTGTATATCAAAATCGTGACCACGGTGTTCATGTTCATAGGAGGAGTGAACTTCGCGCTGATCTTCAAACTGTCGACCGGTCAGGTGCGCACCGTATGGCGCAACGAGACGTTCAGACTATACATAATGCTCATTGTGAGCGTTTTCATATTTTTCGACGTGGCGCTGCTCCTGAATTCCGCCTTTCATCCCGGCCTGGAAGGACTCACCATTGACCCGCTCTTCCAGATAGTCTCCATGATGTCGTCGACAGGATATGTCGTTGAGGGTTCGCAGGAGTGGGGCAACGCCATATTCTCGGTGACTCTGCTGCTGATGTTTTTCGGTGCATGTGCCGGTTCGACTTCCGGAGGCGCGAAAATCGACCGCGCGCTTCTGCTTTGGAAAAACTCGCGCAACGAACTTTACCGCTGCATCTACCCCAACCATGTACTGTCTGTAAGCTCAAACGGGCGCACAATGTCGCCCGAACTCGTCAATAAGGTCGGTGTATTCCTCTGCCTCTACGTTCTGGTAATAATTGCAGGCGGCATCATTCTTTCCGCTATGGGACAGTCGGTTCACGAGGCGTTTTTCTCCGCATTTTCATGCGTGAGCAACACGGGCCTCGCCATCACCGACAACGGCTCTTTCGCCGCCGTATCCGACGGCGGCAAATGGGTACTCTCACTGCTGATGCTAACCGGGCGCCTCGAGGTATTCACCGTTCTGGTACTCTTCACCCCGACATTATGGAGCAAATAAATTAACCGACGCACTACGGCCACAGCCGGGCGCATATTCCGGCGAGGGCCTGACGGGCCGCCACATCAAGAGTCCGGATAGCGCGACCGCGTGTAAGTTCATATCCTCTGAGAAACTGCTCGGACGCCTCTATGGCCATCCCTTCCGGTGCTTCGCCTAAACGGTTGCACCCCACAAGAGCCAGTACAGGAATATCCAAAGCCCGGGCTCGCCGGTATAACTGCCATACGACTTTCCCGGCTGATGTCTGCGCGTCAATGCATCCCTCCCCTGTTATCAACAGACCCGGCTTTTCCGCCCCTCCGAAAATATCATAGAGATTCAATATATACTCCCCTCCCGATTCCATCGGGCACCCTATGACACGCCCTAAAGCATAACCGAGTCCTCCGCCGGCTCCCCGGAATCGGCCGGTTTCACCTTCCGGCATCAGAGCCTCGTCTACAGCCTGTCGGAAATTACACAGACCGTTCCGCAACAGCTCCATTCCGTTTTCTGTCACCCCTTTCTGCGCGGCATAATCCAGAGACCCCTCGAGAGGAACATCCACATCGGCCAGACCACGCAATACCTCGCGTAAGCGCCGGCGGGGCATACTGCTGAAGTCGATACTGAATATATCCCCCAGCCGAATCGCCGGCAGCGGTTCCGGGAGTTCTTCTCCCTCCACCGTATAGAAGCGGGCACCGAGAGCCTGCAGAAATCCAGCGCCGCCGTCGACCGTCGCCGTTCCACCTATCCCTATTATTATTTTGGCTGCCTCATCCTCCATCAGTTCCCTGACCAGCAGACCGAGAGGATAACTTGACGAAGCCATCGGATTGCGACGCTCCGCTTCGATACGCGCCAGCCCTATTGCCGCCGCCGAATCCACCGCCACCGCATTGCCGTCCGTAAAATATTCCACCTCCTGTATCTTCCCCAATGGATCAGGCATGAACCGGCTCTCCTTTTTCAGTCCGAGATGCCGGGCGATGATAAGTGCCGTCCCCTCCCCACCGTCGGCCATCGGGCAGACCTCCACCCTCGCCGACGGCAATATATCAGCCAGCGCACGACGCATCACCTCCGCGGCTTCAACAGCCGTGAGAGTTCCTTTGAACTTGTCGGGAGCTATCGCCACAAGTGGTTCGGGAGCCTTTTTGCGTCTGAAAAGTGACATGGTCTCACAAAAATACAAAATTATATTCTTCCGCCCCGCGCACCTTGAATAAATTTTGTAATTTTGTTTCTATCAATCTATAAGAATACCCGAGATGAAACCACTGAAAACACTGGCTCTGGCCTTCACTCTTACGGCCCTCCCGCTGGCAGCCGCCGATCTTGTGATTCTCCAGACCAACGATACACACAGCCAGCTTGATCCCAACGACAAGGGACTGGGTGGCA
>URZG01000103.1 GCA_900552325.1 uncultured Porphyromonadaceae bacterium
CCAAAGCCGGCTCCAAAATTTCAGCAGCTTTTACGGGGTCACTCTTTGCAGATTTCGCTTCCTTCACAACGCTTTCCTGAGCGTTGGCTGCATATACAGAAAACAATAAAGCAGCTGCACTTAATAATACTTTTTTCATAATTGTGTTTTTAATTTAGTAATACAATTTTTCGTTTTAGTTTTTGTCTGCAATCAATACATGCACATACTGTGCCAAAACCACGGGTACTGACAGAAATATTGCGGGATGTGACAATATGACACCCCGGGGCTGTCAGCCCCACCTTATTTTTGTCATCACTTCAACACCTCGCGAGTGATGAAAGTTGGCTGAAAAACGCTAATTTTGCAAAAAAATCATTATGATCGACGAAATACTGAAATTCAACCGTGATTTCGTGGCCGCGAAAGGTTACGAGCAGTTCCAGACATCGAAATATCCCGACAAACGTATCGCCATCGTCACCTGCATGGATACGCGACTGACACACCTCCTCCCCGCTGCGCTCGGCATAAAGAACGGCGATGTGAAAATGATAAAGAACGCGGGCGGCACAATCACCCATCCTTTCGATTCCACTATGCGCTCGCTCCTTGTCGCCGTATATGAACTCGGTGTCAACGAAATAATGATCATAGGCCACACCGGCTGCGGTGTGCAGAACATGAATTCAAACCACATGCTCTCGGTGATGCGTGAGCGGGGCATTGATGAAGAACACATCTCCCTGATGCGTCACTGCGGCATAGACCTCGACAGCTGGCTTCACGGATTCGACGACACGGCCGGCGCGGTGGCCGAGACCGTAGACCTTGTGCGCAACCATCCACTTATGGCTCATGACGTGCGTGTCAGCGGTTTCATCATCGACTCCGTTACCGGCGCGCTCACTCCCCTCCAGGAATAACTTTCCCGTCATCTTCATTATATATCTTATATATATTATATACCCTTTAATATATTATATATATTATATATCCAATATACCCCCGAGAAATAAAAAGTGCGCATTGGTATTTTCCAATACGCACTTTTATGTTATTGAGTTGTCAACCGTCACTGATGCCGCGCAGGCAATGCTGAATGTACGGCCTCAAACGAGGCGTCGATCACCCTGCGGCGGTCAGCCTCATCTGCAGGTGGGGCAATAGGCGGATGGATGGTAAGCCGTATCTTGCCCGGCCGGGGAAGCCAGCTGCCGCGGGGGAGCACATCGAAAGCGCCGTCGATAGTCACCGGCACCACCGGAAGATGAAATTCCATCGACAACTGATAGGCACCCTTGTGGAAAGGACGCATACGACCTGTGCGTGTACGCGAACCTTCGGGGAACACCACAACCGACATACCGTTACGCAGAGTCCGCTCGGCCTTAGCCATCGTGCGGCGTATAGCCGCCGGCGATGAATTGTCGACAAACACATGCCCGGCGGCAGCGCATGCCACACCGATAACCGGGAACTTACGCAGACCAACTTTCATCAGCCATTTGAAATTATGGTTGAGAAAGCCGTAAATGGCAAAAATGTCGTAAGCTCCCTGATGATTGGCCACGAAAACGTATGAGGTATCTTTCCGGATATTCTCCCTGCCGGTGACCGACACACTGACAAACGTCAGCCATGTGCACAGCCTGGCCCAGATGTGCGGAGGCCAATACCCCCAGAAGCGTCCGCCTCCGAGAAGCGAGCCGACCACAGTGACAAGCCCGGTGAGGATAGTGAGCACCACGATCAGCGGTATCATTATCAGAAACTGATAAATCCTGTAAAAGAACATCATCGGAAGAGATATTGCGGTGAGAAACAGTTGACGGTTATATGATTACCAGGCGAACATCGGACGGTCGACCATCATGGAGTTGACCTTGGCGCGCACGGCGGCGATATTCTCGGGGGATTCGGGTTTGGAGAGCACGGTGTCGATCATCTCCACGATAGTGCCCATCTCTTCCTCTTTCAGGCCGCGGGTAGTGATCGCGGGAGTTCCCAGACGGATACCCGAAGTCTGGAAAGGAGAACGGGAGTCGAACGGCACCATATTCTTGTTGGCGGTGATATCGGCCTCAACAAGCACACGCTCGGCGACCTTGCCGGTGAGATCGGGGAATTTGGTGCGGAGATCAACCAGCATGCAGTGGTTGTCGGTACCGCCGGAAATCACGTTGTAACCCTTGTCGATCAGCGCCTGCGCCATGGCGGCAGCATTCTTCTTGACCTGGGTCTGGTATTCCTTGTACTCCGGCTGAAGAGCCTCGCCGAAAGCAACGGCTTTAGCTGCGATCACATGTTCCAGCGGGCCGCCCTGCACACCGGGGAACACAGCGGAGTCAAGCAGCGACGACATCTTGCGGATCTCACCCTTCTTGGTTGTCTTGCCGAAAGGATTGTCGAAATCCTTGCCTACGAGGATGACGCCGCCACGCGGGCCGCGGAGTGTCTTGTGGGTTGTGGAGGTCACGATATGGGCGTGCTTCACCGGGTTCTCGAGCAGACCGGCGGCGATAAGGCCGGCGGGATGTGCCATATCGACCATGAAGATAGCACCGATCTCGTCGGCAAGCCGACGCATACGGGCGTAATCCCACTCACGGGAGTAAGCGCTGGCACCGCCGATTATGAGGCGGGGACGCTCGCGGCGCGCGAGTTCCTCCATCTGCTCGTAGTCTACACGGCCTGTAGCGGGGTCCACATTGTAGCCCAGAGCCTGAAACATCAGGCCAGAGAAGTTCACGGGGCTTCCGTGCGAAAGGTGGCCGCCGTGGTCGAGGTTCATACCCATGAATTTGTCGCCGGGATTGAGCACTGACATGAATACCGCCATGTTGGCCTGCGCTCCCGAGTGGGGCTGCACATTGGCGTATTCTGCGCCGAAAAGCTCTTTGAGACGGTTCTGGGCGAGAGTCTCGGCCTCGTCAACAACCTGGCAGCCGCCATAATAACGGTGGCCGGGATAGCCTTCGGCATATTTGTTGGTCAGGCATGAGCCCATGGCCTCCATCACCTGGTCGGAAACGAAGTTCTCAGAGGCGATGAGTTCGATACCTTTTTTCTGTCGTGCGTGTTCACGGCTGATAATGTCGAAGATAGCGTCGTCACGTTTCATAGGAATATGTTTAATGGTGATTATTTCTTTTTTACTGAGAAACCGAAGCGGCCGATAAGTTCACCCTGGTTATAATAATGCCCGTGGGTGTAGTTCAGGAGATTGGCGTCGCCGAGGCGGAAAGCGTCGGTCTCAGGGTCAAAATAGCGCTCGTCGGCCAGCACGTTCACCACATCGGCGATGAACATATCGTGGCTTCCGAGAGGAAGAACAGTCTTCACCCGGCACTCTATGCACAGGGGCGACTCCTCTATATAAGGGCATCCGACCGCTTCGCCGGCATGAGGCGTCAGACCGGTTTCCGCCCACTTGTCGTAGTCGGCTCCGGAGCGTACCCCCACCCAGTCGGTGGCGCGGGCCATGGCGGCTGTCGTCAGATTGAGCGTGAATTCACCCGTTTCCTTTATCATAGGATAGGAGTGGCGCGAGGGACGCACCGATATGTAGCACATCGGCGGATTGGTGCAGACAGTCCCCGTCCATGCCACAGTGAGCATGTTGGAGCGCTCCGCCGTGCCGCAGGTCACGATAACCGCCGGCAGGGGGTATATCATCGTTCCTGGAGGGAATGATCGCTTCATACCGGTCAGAGAATCGTGGCTTTGGAATTTGCTACCGAATGGTTGCAGTAATGGCAACGGATAAAGCCGGGGTTATCCTCATCGGCTACAAAAAGCGTGGCCATCGGCTCGTTGTTGGTGATGCATTTGGGGTTGTCGCACTTCACGATGCCGCGGATGCGTGCCGAAAGTTCAACCTGCCGTTTCTCCACCACCTCATAGTCGCGTATGGTGTTGACCACCGCCTGCGGCGCGATGAGGGCGATACGGTTGAGCACCTGCTCGGGGAAGAATACGTCGGCCACCTTTATTATGCCCTTTGATCCGCACCGCTTCGAGGCGAGATTGTTCCCGATGGTGAGAGTGCAGTCAAGCGCCTCCAGGTTGAGGATCTTCACGCATTTGAAGAGCGCTTCGGAGGGGATATGGTCGATTACAGTGCCGTTGCGGAGAGCAGCCACAGCCAGTTCTTTCTTGTCGGTTGTCATTTGAGTGCTTTCTTTAGATCGTTCACATCTATGCCGAGAGCGCGGCAGATTATGGCCTGGCGGGCGAAGAGACCGTTTCGGGCCTGCTCGAAATAATAAGCCTTGGGATTATCGTCGACATCCTGCGAGATTTCGTTGACGCGGGGGAGCGGGTGGAGGATGCGCAGGTTATCTTTCGATGTAGCCAGCATATCGTTGCGGAGAGTGTAGAGATCTTTCACCGCCTCGTACTCCATTATATCCTGGAAGCGCTCTCGCTGCACACGGGTCATATAGATTATATCCGACGAGTCGATTACCTCGCGCGAGAAGTCGGTGTGCTCCTCGAAGGGGATCCCCTCCTTGCGGCAGAACTCGATGTATTCACGGGGCATCCTCAGTTCATCGCAGGCCACGAAGCGGAACTTAGGCTTGAAATAGCGCATGGCCATGAGCAGCGAATGAACAGTGCGGCCGTATTTGAGGTCACCCACCATCGTGATGGTAAGGTTCTCGAGAGTACCCTGGGTCTTGAGGATGGAATAGAGGTCGAGCATCGTCTGCGACGGGTGCTGGTTGGCGCCGTCGCCGGCGTTCACCACCGGCACGTCCGTAACCTCGGTGGCATAACGTGCGGCCCCTTCGAGGAAGTGACGCATGATGATGATGTCCACATAGTTCGACACCATCTTTATCGTGTCCTTCAGGGTCTCTCCTTTGGAAGAGGAAGAGGTGGATGCGTCGGAGAAACCGATCACGCGGCCTCCAAGACGGTTGACGGCGGTCTCGAAACTGAGACGTGTGCGTGTCGACGGCTCGAAGAAAAGCGTTGCCGCCACCTTGCCGTCGAGCACTTTGTGGTTGGGATGTTCCTCAAAAAAACGGGCCGCCTCGAGCAAGGAGAGTATTTGCTCCTTGTCCAGGTCGGCCACTGATACCAGGCTGTTCTCGTTCATTTGCGGTATTCTTTAAGTTATGAGGCAAAATTAACGCTTTTTCCGCAATAACGCAAATTAGTTTTTCAACACCGGAATTTTTAACTTTGCGGGAAACAAACCGTCCCCGCTACCCGTTTTCACTGATGATGGAAAAGAATCTCAACAATCAGAAAGCGCCATCCACAGGATGGACGAAAGATATACTCGGAAAAGATTTCGAGCGCCGCACAGTCGTGCAGCCGTCGGATTACGACGGTCCGGTTTGCTGCACCATAGTACGCCTTACCACGCCTGACGGGGTACAGCCCTCGCGCGGAGTCCTTTACGTACACGGATTCTCCGACTACTTTTTCCAGGCCGATATGGCCCGGAAGTTCCATGATGAGGGATATGCCTTCTATGCCGTGGACCTCAGAAAATACGGGCGTGCGGTTCTGACCAGACAGAAATTTTTCAAGGTTCGCGACCTGCGCGAATATTTTCCCGATATAATGGCGGCCATCTCGCAGATGGAGAGCGACGGCGTTGAAGAGGTGATACTCCTCGCCCACTCCACCGGCGGCCTTACCTGCTCCCTCTTCATGAAAGAATGTCCGCCGACGCAGGTCAAGGCTATGGTGCTCAACAGCCCGTTCCTTGCCTGGAACATGCCTCCTTTCATGCGCAAGGTTGTGGTGCCTGCGGTGTCGTGGCTCGGGAAGTTGTTACCCGGTATCCCTCTGCAGCAGGCCGGTGATCCGCTCTATGCCCGTGCGCTGCATAAGAAATATGACGGCGAATGGGAATATGACCGCCACTGGAAGCCGGATATTCTTCCGCCGGTAGATGCCGGATGGATCCGGGCTATCGATACCGCTCAACGCGCATTGCAGAAACTGCCGCCGATAGATGTTCCCGTGCTGCTTCTTCACAGCGACCGGTCGGCCTCGCGCCACGACAATCTTGAGGCACATCACCGGGCCGATGCGATTCTCAACGTCGACTCCATCTCAAAGGCCGGGCGCGCTCTCGGCCCGGAAGTGACCGACATCTCTATCACCGGAGGAGTACATGACCTCGCATTGTCGCGTCCCGACGTACGCTCCTTGTTCTATTCCACCATATTCAGCTGGCTGAACGACACACTGCAATGTAATAAAGAAGAATAAAAAAGTTTGGCGTAAAAGGTGGTCAATTCCAGAGAAAACCGTAATTTTGCAAACTGTTATGAAATACGGTTTCGACAACGACAAGTATCTCCGCATACAGTCAGAACACATCAAAGAGCGTATCGCTCAGTTCGGTAACAAACTCTATCTCGAGCTCGGAGGGAAACTCTTCGACGATTATCACGCCTCGCGTGTGCTCCCCGGTTTCCAGCCCGACAGCAAGCTGAGGATGCTCAGCCAGCTCTCCGACCACGCCGAAATAGTGATTGTGATTTCCGCCCGCGACATCGAAAAAAACAAAGTGCGCAACGACCTGGGCATAACCTACGACGAGGATGTGTTGCGTCTGCGTCAGGAATTTATCAAGCGCGGATTCATGGTAAGTTCGGTGGTGATCACCCACTACAACGGCCAGAGTTCGGCCGACGCTTTCCGCAAGCGCCTGAGCCGTATGAACATCACTACCTACTGCCACTACACAATCGAAGGCTACCCAACCAATGTGGACCTTATCGACTCCGACGAAGGTTTCGGTAAAAACGACTATATCGTAACCACCCGTCCGCTCGTTATCGTTACCGCTCCCGGCCCCGGTTCCGGCAAGATGGCCGTATGCCTCAGCCAGCTCTATAACGAGCACAAACGTGGTGTGGAAGCCGGATATGCCAAATTCGAGACCTTCCCGGTATGGTCGCTGCCGCTCAAACACCCGGTGAACATCGCCTACGAAGCCGCCACCGCCGACCTCAACGACGTGAACATGATCGACCCGTTCCATCTCGAGGCCTACGGCAAGACCGCCATCAACTACAACCGCGACATAGAGATCTTTCCGGTGCTCAACGCCCTCTTCGAGGGGATCTACGGCGAAAACCCATACAAGTCGCCCACCGACATGGGCGTGAATATGGTGGGCTTCTGCATAAATGACGACCAGGTGTGCTGCGAGGCATCCAAAAACGAGATTATCCTCCGTTATTTCCAGGCGCTCAACCGCATGGCGCGCGGCGACGGCAACGAAAACGAAGTGTCGAAAATCGCGCTCCTCTTCAAACAGGCGAAGATCGACACCTCATATCGCAAGCCAGTGGTGGCGGCTCGTGAACGGGCCGAACAGACCGGGCGACCCGCCTCCGCCATCGAACTTGCCGACGGCACCATCATCACCGCAGGCTCCGGCGAACTTATGGGCCCGAGTGCCGCACTGATCCTCAACGCCATAAAACACCTCGCAGGCATCGACCATAACGTGAAACTG
>URZG01000104.1 GCA_900552325.1 uncultured Porphyromonadaceae bacterium
CAACCACAGCGCCCTGCCGCTGATGGGATTCTACTCGGCGGTGACGGACGAGGCCATCACCCTCGATTCCATAGCCGTGGGTGGCGTAGGCGCTCCCTCCGACTCCCTCCTGGTGTCGCCCGGCGAAGCCGTGCAGCAGGTCTATCTCCCTTTCCGCTACGCCGCCGACCGCACCTCTTTTTTCATCCATTACGACTATCCCGGGCAGGGGATCGCCTCCCCAGCGCTGAACGATACGGTGACTTTCCGCTACACCTCCGAGCCGTTTTTCGCCTCCGAAGAGTGCGGCGCGATGTTCCGCTACCGCGTCTCCTCGGTTGAATACACCCGCCATATCCTCGAATATGTTGAAATCACCGATTCGGTGGTGACCAATGTCGAACGAGAGCGGTTCAAGCTCTACCTACGCACCACCACCGAGCCCGGGCGCTCCGTTGCCGCAAGGAGGGGGCCGAGACCATGAACCGCCGGCTACATCACACATTATTATATATATGTCTTGTGGCGGCGGTCGCCGTCGCCGTCGCCGCCCTGCAGGCCACTGCGCAGAGACGCATATCGCCCGTACGCCCGGCCACGGGCGTGAACCTTGCCAAAGAGATGACAGACTCGCTGCGCGATGCCGGGCTCGTGGAGACAATCGACGCCCAGGGACGCACCGTGCTCGTCGATACAATCACCGGCACCGAACGCCCCGACACACTCGGGGTGAACGACGGCTCTATCCCGAAGATGATCCAGCCCCTGATATTCTCAGCTACCGCCGGCCTCGACATCTGGGACCCGGTGATGAGGCTTTTCGGGCAGAAATACGGTCTGGGGGAGGTGTCGCTGGAATTCAACATGCACAACCGCTACATCCCCGTGGTGGAGATAGGTGTCGGGCAGACCAACTACACACCCGCACGCCAGAACTATACCTACAAGGTGAACCCCACCCCCTACTTCCGGATAGGCGCAAACTACAATTTCCTCTATAACTCCAATCCCCACTATATGGCATACGCGGGCCTGAGATTCGGTTTCTCCTCCTTCAATTACAGTCTGACCGGCGTGACTGTCGACAACGGCTACTGGGGTGAGACGGAAACCATGGATTTCCCGCGGCAGCACTGCTCGCTGGTCTACATGAACCTGCTCTTCGGAATCCGTGTGAAAATCGCCGGTCCGGTATCGCTGGGATGGCAGTTCCGCTTCAAGACCCGCCTCCACGAATCGGAGAATCCCATGGGGAAACCCTGGTATATCCCCGGTTACGGCACGCGCAACAGCTCCATAGCAGGCTCCTTCTCGGTGTTCTATACATTCCGGCTCGCCACACCGCGGCCTACCGGCGCCGAAAAGAGGAAATGAGCTCATCACTCCAAAATAACGACAATATAAAACCACTCAACAATAACGACTTATGAAGATTGCACTTTGCAGCGACCACGCAGGTTATGAACTCAAGTCCATCATCGAAGGCTACCTCCAGGCCAACGGCATAGAGTACAACGACTTCGGCACCTATTCCGCCGAATCATGCGACTATCCCGATTTCGCCCATAAGGCAGCCGAAGCCATCGAGAACGGCGAATGTGAAATGGGTATAGCCATGTGCGGCTCGGGCAACGGCATAGCCATGACTCTCAACAAGCACCAGAAAATCCGCGCCGCCCTCTGCTGGGAAAATGAACTGGCGTCACTGGCCCGCGAACACAACAATGCCAACGTGCTCGTACTCCCCGCCCGTTTCATCGAGCCGGCAAAGGCCCTGCAGCTTGTCGACACATTCCTCTCAACCGGATTCGAAGGCGGACGCCATCAGCGCCGTATAGATAAAATACCCGTAAAAAACTGCTAACGACCTCAATTCATGACCTCCTACAACGCTGACATACTCTCTGTTTACGCACAGAACTTCCGCGAAAGCTGGGATTTGCCCGCCATATCCGAATTCGGCGGCAAGGAAACCATGACCTACGGCGAAATGGCACGCCGCATAGCCCGGATACACCTGCTCTTCAGCCAGGCCGGAGTGCGCCAGGGCGACAAGATAGCGCTTGTGGGAAAGAACTCGCCCACATGGGTGCTCACTTTCATGGCCACCATAACCTACGGGGCCACGATCGTGCCTGTGCTACAGGACTTCACACCCCACGACGCCCAGCACATCATCAACCATTCCGAGGCCACGATGCTTTTCATCGACGAGAACCTATGGGAAGGGTATGACTTCGAGCAGCTGCCGGCGCTCCGGGCCGTGATCTCGCTAAACAGCCGCCATGTGCTGGCCGAGCGATCAGTAACGGGGCAACCCACGGTTGAACGCCTCATACGCAACCTCACGCGACGCTTCAACACCCGCTACTCGCGGAATTTCAGTGCCGCCGACGTGGTATATCCCAAAGTGCCAAAAGACCGGCTGGCAATACTCAACTACACCTCCGGCACCACCGGATTCTCCAAAGGGGTGATGCTCACCTACGACAATATCTGCGGCAACGTGATGTTCGGCATCGAGTCGCGGCTGCATTTCCGCGGCTCGCGCAACGTGGCGTTCCTCCCCCTGGCCCACGCCTACGGCTGTGCCTTCGACATGCTCGTCCCCCTGGCCGTAGGGTCGCACATCACTATCTTCAGCAAGCCACCCATCCCCCAGCTCCTGCTCAAAGCCCTGGCAGAAGTGAAGCCCGACCTTGTGGTATGCGTGCCCCTCGTGCTCGAGAAGATCTACCGCAAACAGATCGTGCCGATGATCACACGCAGGGCCATGCGCTGGGCTCTTGCCGTGCCCCTGCTCGACACCGCTATCTACGCCAAGATACGCCATAAGCTTGTGGAGGCTTTCGGCGGGAAGTTCGAGGAGGTGATTATAGGCGGTGCACCGCTCAACGCCGAGGTGGAGGAGTTTCTGCACCGCATAAAATTCCCCTTCACCGTGGGCTACGGCATGACCGAGTGCGGGCCCCTGATCTCATACACCCCCTGGCGCAGCTTCGTGCCCTCGAGCTGCGGGCGCACTCTGCCAAACATGGAGTCGAAAATCGTGTCGGACGACCCCGAGCGCATCCCCGGCGAAATCTGCGTGCGCGGTCAGGACCGCATGGCCGGATACTACAAGAACCCCGACGTGACGGCGATGACAATCGACGAGGAGGGGTGGCTACACACCGGCGACATGGGCACACGCTCGGCCGACGGCACACTCTTCATCAAAGGACGCTACAAAACGATGATTCTCAGCGCCTCCGGGCAGAATATCTATCCCGAGGAGATCGAGGCGAAACTCAACAACATGCCGTATGTCAGCGAAAGCCTGATCGTGGAGCGAGGCAAAGGTCTCACAGCCCTTGTATATCCCGACTACGAACGGATGGACGCCGACAATATGTCAATGGATGACCTCACGGCCATAATGGAACGCAACCGCACCGACCTCAACCAGCTCGTGGCCCCCTATGAGCGCGTGGACTACATACAGCTCACACCCCAGGAATTCGAGAAAACGCCCAAGAAATCGATCAAGCGCTATCTCTACTCCTGAAACTATGTATGAAAAATACCTCACCTGACTCCCTACGAAATATTTTCGATCGGTTAAATGCCTACCCGCGCCACTACAGGGAGGCTGTCAACACAACAGGGGCGATGCCGACGGCATCGCCCCTGTTGTAATATATCGGGTGAATTTTATGCTTCGTACTTCTTGACGATGACGGTGGCGTTGTGGCCGCCGAAACCGAAGGAGTTGCTCAGTGCGGCACGTACGGGACGCTTCTGGGCTTTGTTGAAGGTGAAGTTGAGGGTGTAGTCGATCTCCTCGTCCTCGTCGCCCTCCTCATGGTTGATGGTGGGGGGAACGATGTCGTTCATCACCGACTTGATGGAGAACATTGCCTCGAGGGCGCCGGTAGCACCGAGAAGGTGGCCGGTCATCGACTTTGTCGACGAGATGTTGAGTTTGTGAGCGTGTTCGCCGAATACCTCTACGATAGCCTTGATCTCGGAGATATCGCCCACGGGGGTGGATGTGCCGTGCACATTGATGTAGTCGATATCCTCGGGCTTCATGCCTGCGTCGTCGAGAGCGTTCTTCATCGAGAGGATGGCTCCGAGGCCTTCGGGATGAGTGGCTGTGAGGTGATATGCGTCGGCCGACATGCCGCCGCCGGCGATTTCGGCGTAGATCTTCGCGCCACGGGCTTTGGCGTGTTCAAGTTCCTCAAGCACAAGCACTACGGAACCTTCACCCATCACGAAGCCGTCGCGGCTCTTGGAGAAGGGGCGCGATGCGGTTTCGGGGGAGTCGTTGCGTGTCGAAAGGGCATGCATCGAGTTGAAACCGCCCACACCTGCGGGATAGATGGCAGCTTCGGCACCACCGGTGATCATAGCGTCGGCTTTGCCGAGGCGAATGAGGTTGAACGCGTCGATGATGGCGTTGTTGGATGAGGCACATGCCGAAACCACACCGAAGTTGGGGCCGTGGAAGCCGTAATCCATCGAGATGTGGCCCGAAGCGATGTCGGCGATCATCTTGGGGATGAAGAAGGGGTTGTATTTGGGACCTTTGTCGGCGTTCTGCGCGTAATAACCGGCTTCCTCCTCGAAAGTGTGAAGGCCGCCGATACCTGCGGCAACGATCACGCCCACGCGGTTTTTGTCAAGGTCAGCATCATTTTCCAGACCTGAATCGTCAACAGCCTGGCGGGCAGCCACCAGAGCGTACTGAGCATAGAGGTCGAGCTGGCGGATCTTGCGGCGGTCAAAGTGGTCGGCGCCGTTAAAGTCCTTCACCTCGCATGCGAACTGGGTCTTGAACAGCGAGGCATCGAAATGGGTGATAGGGCCGGCACCGCTTACGCCGTTGACGGCATTGGTCCAAGCGGTTTCCACATCGTTACCGATGGGGGTTATAGCTCCCATGCCCGTAACTACTACTCTTTTTAATTCCATTCTAAAATATTTATTAGCGGAGAGGCGTTGACGCCATGAGGCCGGAAAACATCCGGCATTGGATGGATAGAGAGGTGATGCCTCATCCCTGAGCCTGTATGGGTATCAGGCGGGGAGATCGGCAAAAAAGCAGCCCGGGGCAAAACTAATCGACACCCGGGCTGTATAGGTGGTAAGAGGTGAAGATGCGGATTACTGGGCAGCTTCGATGTAAGCGATAGCGTCGCCGACGGTGGAAATGCCTTCAGCCTTATCATCGGGGATGGTGATGCCGAATTCTTTTTCGAACTCCATGATGAGCTCAACGGTATCGAGAGAATCTGCACCGAGGTCGGTGGTGAATGCTGCGGTTTCAGTTACCTGGTTCTCATCAACGCCAAGCTTGTCTACGATGATAGCTTTTACGCGATCTGCAATTTCTGACATAATAATAAGGGTTTAAAATTTTGATTATTCAGTGTTAGCGGTGCAAAGATAGGCAAAAATTCTGAGACTCGCCTACTTTCCGGCTGCAAAGTTACAAAAAGTCTGCCAAACGGCATTATTTTTCAGCCATTTTTTTATATTTACCCTAAAAATCCTGCGTAAGAAGCCTGTGGGAACAATCGTAATGAAAGCTGTTGCCTGCAAACGGCGGAGGTGTGCAGCCCTCGCATATTCATCCCGCGTGTGTATGACTGTCAAATATCCTGACCATGATACGTCAAGGCAGATCTATATCATAAGGCACATGCCGGTATACAATCTTCTTTTAAATATATTTTTGGCAAAATAATATTTAAGAATATTGCCCGGTATGTTAAATTCAGCAATATTTTTGATTTTAAACTATCTACGCTTGTACAATATCGCCAAAACCGCTACATTTGCACCGCAAACCTTAATTCATATAATCACATAAACTGCCTTCACTCCGCACCACCCTCTATAGCCCCGGAACCATATCCGGACTGAATATATTACGATGTCACAGGGCTTCATCTCAACTGACAATCCAATGATTATCACAAGAACGATCGTCATAACCGTCACAACCCTCCTCTGCACGGCCTTTTCAATCCGTGCCGGAAACGACGCATTTCCACCCTCCCCTATCCGTAACCAAGTTGCAACCGACACCATCAATGAGATTTCGTTTTTCCCGATTAACAGCGCTCGGTTGGCTGAGAGTCCGGCGTTGAGCGACTTAGTGCTCAGGCTCGACTCCATAAGGTACTTTTCCCCACAGGTTGTGGTTCGCGGAACGTCATCGCCCGACGGGCCGGAAGGTTTCAATCTCGCCTTATCGCGCAAGCGTGCCAAGGCTGTCAGGGACTACATCGCCGGCAATAACTCTCTACCCGATTCCGCGATATCTGTGGTAGCCGCCGGAGAGGACTGGCAGGGCTTACGTGAAGGGATAGAGCGGATATTCTCACGGACCGACGCATCGAGAATAAACGCGATAATCGACAGTCATACCTCTGCGGACGAACGCGAACGGCACCTGCGCCGCCTGGGAGGCGGCCGTATATGGCGCCGTATGTCAGCCGAACTGTTCCCGTTGCTGAGAGGGGTACATATCGACGCCTTGCTATCCCGCGCCACAACACCGTTGCAGGAGGCAGATACATGCCACTTCCGTACGGATCCCCCCGTATCCGGTCCGGCACCCGACAGCGAGGCGAGTGATGCGCACCTTTGTGTACCGCCGGAAGTACCTTACAATACTGCTGAGGGCATCGCGGATCGCAGCGACTCGCCATCCTTGCCATCCTGGTATCTGAAAACCAATCTTCCCGCATGGGCCATGCTGTGGACAAACATAGCCGTGGAATTCGACATCCATCCCCGCCTGTCGGTGCAGCTGCCGATATATTATTCCGGATTCAATTACTTTACCGGTAAAGTCAAGTTCCGCACACTCGCCATTCAGCCCGAGGCGCGCTACTGGTTCGGCAGCGGATACACTCGCAAGGCCTTCGTAGGCGCGCATTTCGGTCTGGGATGGTACAATGTGGCTTTCGGGGGCGACACCCGCTATCAGGACCACAACCGGCGCACCCCCGCAATCGGAGGAGGCATTGCCGGCGGCTACCGTTTCAGTTTCACATCCAACCCGCGGTGGCAGATGGAGGCATCGGTCGGCGTAGGGTGCTACCGTCTCGACTACGATCATTTCGAGAACCGCCACAACGGCCATGTCACAGGCCGCAAGGTGGGGGACGGGGCCTCCTATGTCGTGGTGGAGCAGCTGACCACCAATGACCCGGCGCCTCGGGACCATTTGGCCTACCTGACCCGGACGCCGGACGGCAAGATCCTCAAGTCCTCCACGCTGTATATCCGCAACCGGCGGGGGGCCGTGACGGCCATCTTCTCCATCAACTACGATGTGTCGGGGCTGATGATGATCCAGAGCACCATCGGCGATCTGCTGTCCACCCAGGACAAGGAGCAGACGGAGCCCGAGCGCATCATCAACGTCAACCACGTCCTGGACGAGCTCATCGAGGGCGAGCTCAACTACTAC
>URZG01000105.1 GCA_900552325.1 uncultured Porphyromonadaceae bacterium
CATGCGCCGAAGCCTATTATCTTGTGAAATTCGACAACGGACAATACCGTAACCTGCTCACTATCCCACTCGATAATTTCCCGCGAGCCACAAACGGAATCAACTCAGGGGTGTTCGCCGACAATACCGGGCGCTCATATTTCAATCTCAACGGGGGGATCGGCCGTGTGGATATGGCTGATGCGGCAAAAGTAAGCAATTTCAAGCCCGGGCTGCAGATTGCCTATGCCGGTTATATGTCGGCGACCGGCGAGCTCGTAGCTCTTCCATGTGCCGACGACAGTATCACCTCTTCCGAAGCAAGCGAAGGTAATTTCAGGATAATCCTCCAGTATCCTGAATTCGACCACCGCCCGCTACGCTACCGTTTTACCCTCGATTCAGGCGGCAAGAAAGTCACGAAAACCCTCCAGGTTCCCGAGATACTCTACCCTACCCTATCGCCGGGAAATTATTCAGTTTTCTGCGAAGTACTTGACGAGAATGACACCGTTCTCGGTTCTCTTACCTACCGGTTCTCAGTGCCGCGTCCGTGGCCTCTGCGATGGTGGGCGATATTGATATATCTTATTCTCATCTGTCTGACGGGATATGGCGTAGCACGTTACTATGCACGACGCCGTCTGCTTGAGGAAAGAGCCAATCTGTCGCGCGAACGCGAGCTCAGAAACAAGGAGATACACCGACAACAGCTCATTATCGCCGAACAGGAGAAACAGCTTCTTGAAAAAGAACTTACCGCCAAAGGGAAGGAACTTGCATCCATGGCACTGGATGCGTATTCACGCCAGCAGGTGATCGAACAGTTGCGCCAGACACTTCACGACGGCGCCCGTGCCAAAGGGTCAGGCGCTCTTATAAAATCGCTCAGCTCGCGTCTTCAGACGCTGAATAGTTCCGACACCAATGGAGGCGAGTTCTGGAGCATATTCGAGCGTAATTTCGATCTTATACACGAACATTTCTTCCGCAACCTACGTCAGCGCTATCCCCAGCTCACATCATCTGATCTGAGGATGTGCGCTCTTATGCGCCTCAATCTGGCGACAAAAGATATTGCCCGATTCCAGAACATGACCGTAAGGGGTGTGGAGACTGCCCGATACCGTTTACGTAAAAAATTGGATCTGCCGCCAGGCACAAACCTTACGGAGTTCATGATTGATTTCTCCGGCGACAACATTCCGGACGGATCAGAATGTGAGATGAAGGGCGATACGGAGGCCTGAACGGTCACGCCCGGGTACGTTGCGGTAATTCAGACGCCACACATAGTCCACACGCAGACATTTGAACAGATTGTCGATACCGGCCGAGATCTCCATGTACGGTTTTCCGTGCATCGGGGTGTAGTTGATATTGTCGGGAAACAACGGGAGCCATCGGCTTTTCTGTGGGTCGTTTTTGTCGGAAAGATGCCCCCACCACCCTCGGAAAGCAATTACTTCGCGCAATTTCAGCTTCTTCACATAGGGAATGTAGTTAAACAGAGCACCGTTAAGCCAGTAAGTGACATCCCAGGAGGCAAAAGAATCGCCCATGAATTCCATCGGAGTCAGCAGCGCATAACTTTCGGGCTGGATTGTATAGGACAGGTTTGCATTGGGAGTCAACAGCGCCGGAAATGGTACGTGACTCCACACATGACCTCCCTTTACCAATATATCAGCGAATCCGAACGCGGAGAACCAGAATCGTTTCTGAACCGACAACTCCGTTCGGTTGATGCAGAATCGGCTGCCGAGAAAACCTCCGGGCGCATAGCTGTGCGAGAGAACTATTACCGGGGCATCAAGGTTGACGGGGATTCTGGCCGACTTGGTCTGGAAAAATTTCTCGCCGGGAGCATATCTCAACTGTATGCCGAACAACATCTCGTCGTAATGACCGAATCCCCCTCCGTCAGGGAGACTGAACTGCACATATCTCGATGCTTCCTGACGCTGATAATCGGCCGAGATGTTTACCGACAGATTGTTCGCCATTTCAAGAGTGTATTCCAGGCGGCTCTGACGAAGATACGTCATAAGCTCGTTCTTCTGACGCTTAAGGGCGAGAAACACGTTGTCCTGGTTTGTGAAAAGATAGTGCTGTCCCAGCTGGTCAACGTCATACTTCTGTGTGAAACGGAGCGAATGTACAGGGAACTCACGCGAATGATACCTCTTCTCATTAAATGAATATTCCACTTCGGCACCATATTTGACCTTTTTGTCACGGAAACCGTAGGCCGCATAGCCGCGGGCAAACCATCGGTTGGAAAGATTCGCCGTAGTCATTCCTCCGGCTCTCAGACGGAACCCTTCCAGGGTGTTGCCTGAAAAGAAGGTGTTGACCGGACCGATATCGAATTTCGACGGATTGCCTGTACGCGCATATCCCCCGACAAGGATTTTAAGCACTTTCTCGGAATAATAATAAAGCGGCACGGAACGCAACTGCCTCATGAGGGCGTCAATCCTTTTTTCGTTGGAACTTACCGCCATCATACGGGCCGACTCCCAGTATTCGTCATCACGCGAATACGCTCGGGTATCGGTGAGCACATTTCCCATGCGGGAAAATATATCCGTTTCAGCCGGAGGATTGAAACTGTAGTCGCCGTATGCCGTCGTTCGGCGTGCATACATCCCCTGGGTCCCTTTTATTATAGCCAGCTCGATATAAAAATCATCGATCTCCTTAAGCCGTGATCCGTCGTCGGCTCGCTTGAACGACTGCGTGATCTGCAGCTTCTCTATGAAGTTGAGATTTATTGAGGCAGGTACGTTCATGAGCACCCTGCGCACGAACATCGTAGAGTCACCCTCCTCCACATACAGGCGACCTGTAAACCCGAACGAAGCCGGATTTCGGGGCGCGAAACTCAGTTCGATAAGTCTTCCGGAACCGTCATAATCGGGGATTGTGTCTGTGAGGTAGAATTTGTAAAAGTCGGGAGCGATACGTGCCAGAGGACTTACGAATCTGTTCTGCAGTATGTTTATGTCATTGTCATACAGTTCTATCTCCCTGAAAGCGTCCTCAAGAAGTGTCTGCATACTTTGCAGGTCGACAATCTCGTCCACACCGTGCTGACGTATGCCGCGGATAAGTTCTTTTTCATCGCGTGGTTCCCTACGATATACAATATCCGACACTTTTTCTTTTACTGAAAGCGGCAGCACCTGTTTCCCAGTGATATCGCTGGTATCCACATGCTCCTTGAGGAATGCGAACTGGCCGGTTGTGGAGTCGGTGAGGTGCATGCCGTTGAGTCCGAAAGCCAACCGCTCATGCTTTGTATAATTGAAGAAGTCATTGCGGCGCGGATCCGAAAGTTCGCCGCCGGCACGTATCCGCTCCATAAACTGTACGGCGGGATTATTCTTCTTTGAATAATGCTCCTTGCCGCGACGCACCACAACCTCGCCAAGCGCCACTCCCACCGGACGCATGAATACCCGCACGGCGGTCACTCCGGGATTTACGGGAAAACTTTTCTTTTCATATCCCATAGCCGAAAGCTCCAGTCGCGACACGCCATGATCAGGCACCTCGATGCGGGCGCGCCCGTCCTCGTCGGCAAGCGCACCTCTCGGAGTTCCGGTCAGATACACCGCCACGTATGGCACGCCGTTACCGCTCACGGAATCTACGGCCTCGATCTCGAGAGTACGGCCATGCACCACCGACGAGAGAAGCATCAGGCACAAAAGGAGCGGTGCCCGGAGTATGTGTAGGTATCGGTTCAAAATTATTTATAACTTTGCACAAAAAATGAATGACCTATGGGAAAAGAGATAGAGCGCAAGTTTCTCGTAAGAAACGACTCCTATAAGAAGATGGCTACCCGGTGTATTGAAATAAGACAGGGGTATCTCAGCCGTGCCAAAGAGGCGACGGTGAGAGTGCGCACTTACGGAGAAAAGGCTTTCCTTACCGTAAAAGGGCCCAATGCCGGTGCCGTTCGTAGCGAATGGGAATACCCTGTTCCGACGGCCGACGCGCTTGAAATGCTGCGGGAAGTATCGCAGGGGAAAGTGATTGAGAAAACCCGCTACATCATAGATTATCTGGGAGGGATATGGGAAGTGGATGAATTCCACGGATGCCATCAGGGACTGGTGACTGCCGAGATCGAATTGCCGAGCGAGGATGCGCCGTTCTCACGGCCCGATTTCATCGGAGAGGAGGTGACTGGCGATCCCCGCTATTACAATTCTAATCTCTCCTGACCAGAAGCACCACATTCTCCACATGATGCGTGTGCGGAAACATATCGACCGGCCGCACACGCTCAACCCGGTATTGGCCGTCAAGGAGGGCTATGTCACGCGCCTGTGTGGACGGGTTGCAGCTGACGTAGACAATCCTTGCAGGACGTGCGCGGAGTATGGTGTCGACCACATCCTGATGCATGCCGGCACGGGGAGGATCCACAATCATAACGTCCGGAATACCGTGCTCGGCGATGAAACCGTCGTTGAGCACATCTTTCATGTCGCCGGCGAAAAATTCGGTGTTCCCTATCCCGTTGACTGCTGAATTCACTTTGGCGTCGGCTATCGCCTCCGGCACATACTCAATTCCGATTACTTTGCGTGCATCACGAGACACAAAGTTCGCGATCGTACCTGTACCGGTGTACAGATCATAGACAAGTTCATTGCCGGTGAGACCGGCGAAATCGCGGGCTGTGCGATAGAGATTCAATGCCTGTGCCGAATTTGTCTGATAGAATGATTTAGGTCCAACCCTGAATACAAGGCTCTCCATCTTTTCCTCGATATAGGGCATTCCGGCATAAAGAAGAACTTCCACGCCGTCCATCGAATCATTCGCCTTTGTATTTATGGCATACATCAGAGACGTCACTTCGGGGAAGTTGGCCTTTATGAAATCCAGTACATCGGAGATTTGTCCAGTATTATCCTCACCGAAAGCCATCAGCACCATCACCTGTCCGGTCGTGGCGATTCTGATCATCATAGTACGCAGCAGTCCGTTCTGGGCTTTGAGATCAAAGAACGTATATCCTTTTTCAAGGGCGTAATTCTTCACGGAATTGCGTATGCGGTTGCCGAGATCGTCCTGAAGCCAACATCTGTCGATATCAAGCACTTTATCGAAAGCGCCCGAGATATGGAATCCGGCTCCGCAACGGTTCTCCGGCACCTCTCCGGCATTGACCTGTTCCCATGTAAGCCATCTGCGGTTGGAGAATGTATACTCCATCTTATTGCGGTATTCCCAGATATTTTCCGAGCCGAAGATCGGAGTTATCTCCGGGAGCTCGACTTTGGCGATACGCCGCAGGGCATCCTCCACCTGCTGCTGCTTTGCTCTCAGCTGGAGTTCGTAAGGGAGATGCTGCCACCGGCATCCTCCGCAAGTCCCGAAATGAGAACATTTCGGCTCGCATCGCTGTGCCGACGGTTTTACCAGACGCTCAATGCGGCCATTGGCATACGACGAACGTTTTTTCTCTATCTTTATGTCGGCTATATCGCCGGGCGCGCCGTATGGCACGAACACGACAAGGTCGCCCCAGCGGGCGATGGCATTGCCTTCGGCTGCGATCCCTGTGATTTCGAGTTCCGGTACTACGGGGAGATTCTTTCTTTTTCTCGACATAGATTTCAAGGTGCGTCACGGCACCCGCTATAAATGAATTGTTTTTCGACAAAAAAACGGGCCGCACAGTGTCTGTGCTTCCGGTTCAGATTATTCAGACTGCAAAGTTACGTTATTTAGGCAATACCACCCCTATGAATTTAACAGTTTATTATTTTTTTAATCTTTAGGGCGTGAAAAATTGGAGAGAAATACTTAAAAATCGACCTAAAAACCGTAACTTTGCAGGACGGTAGGGCCTGTGAACCCATCACATCGCGTCCTGTCTGATTATGCCTCGTCGCATTTTCAGAGCTATTTATGCCATAAGTTAACTTTGAATACTATTTATCTAATAAACCCAAATAAAACCACCCAGATGTCAAAGAAAATCTACACGTTCGGCGACGGCAAGGCCCAGGGCGACGCTTCGATGCGAAACCTCCTCGGCGGCAAAGGCGCCAACCTCGCAGAGATGAACCTTCTCGGGATGCCCGTTCCTCCGGGTTTCACAATTACTACTGAGGTTTGTACAGAATACACACAGTATGGCCGTGAACAGGTTGTCAAAGATATAAAGGCTGATGTCGAAAAAGCTATCGCTCACGTAGAAGAGCTCACCGGCAAGAAATTCGACGATCCCAAAAATCCCCTCCTTGTTTCAGTACGCTCCGGTGCCCGCGCTTCAATGCCCGGCATGATGGATACCGTGCTCAACCTCGGTATGAACGACGCTACAGTGGCCTCCCTCGCTGAAAAGAGCGGCAATCCCCGCTTCGCATGGGACAGCTACCGCCGTTTCGTGCAGATGTATGGCGACGTTGTTCTCGGCATGAAACCCAAATCGAAGACCGAGATCGACCCCTTCGAGGCCATCATTGATGCCGTGAAGGAAGAGAAAGGCGTGAAATTCGACACCGAGCTTTCCGTCGACGACCTCAAGGAACTCGTAAAGCGCTTCAAGGCCGCCGTGAAGGAACATACCGGCAAGGATTTCCCCGAAAGCGCATGGGAGCAGCTCTGGGGCGGAATCTGCGCCGTATTCGATTCCTGGATGAATGAGCGCGCCATTCTTTACCGCCGCATGAACCAGATCCCCGAGGAATGGGGTACAGCCGTCAACGTTCAGGCTATGGTTTACGGCAACATGGGCAACAACTCCGCTACCGGTGTGGCATTCTCGCGTGACGCCGCCACCGGCGAAAATATCTTCAACGGCGAATACCTCATCAACGCACAGGGCGAGGATGTGGTTGCCGGTATCCGCACTCCCCAGCAGATCACCATCGAGGGTTCGCGCCGCTGGGCTGCCCTTCAGGGTATCTCCGAAGAGGAACGCGCATCCAAATATCCCGCTCTCGAAGAGTCGATGCCCGATTGCGCCGCCGAGCTCATCGCCATCGCAAACAAACTTGAGGACTACTTCAAGGATATGCAGGATATGGAGTTCACAATCCAGGACGGCAAGCTCTGGATGCTCCAGACCCGTAACGGCAAACGCACCGGTGCAGCCATGGTGAAGATCGCCATGGATCTCCTCCGTGCAGGCGAGATCGACGAGAAGACCGCCCTCAACCGCATGGAACCGCAGAAACTCGACGAGCTTCTCCACCCGGTATTCGACAAGGCCGCCCTCAAGCGCGCTCATGTCGTAGCCAAGGGTCTCCCCGCATCTCCCGGTGCCGCTACCGGCCAGATCGTATTCTTCGCCGATGATGCCGAGGCATGGGCCGAGAAGAAAAAGAAAGTCGTTCTCGTGCGTATCGAGACATCTCCCGAGGATCTCCGCGGTATGGCCGTGGCTCAGGGTATCCTCACCATGCGCGGCGGTATGACCAGCCACGCTGCCGTA
>URZG01000106.1 GCA_900552325.1 uncultured Porphyromonadaceae bacterium
GGCGTCGGCATCGGCGGGGCCGTTGATGGCCGTGGCCTCGAGGTCGTCGATCTGGCGTTTCACGGTTGCGTTTGCCGAGGTGTTGTTGCCGGCGTAATGGTCGGCATCGTAGTTTATGACGGCGAAGATGGTGTTATCTTCGGAGGCGTCGGCGGGGAGGGTTGCCGTGAAGTCAAGTGTCGTGTATGCTCCGGCTTCGAGGGCGGGGATGTTGGCCGTTGCCAGTTCAGTGGTGCCATTGAAGAGGGTGGCTGTTGCTTCTGCGGATGCGAGGTTGCCGATGTTTTCTACGTGGAACTGCACGTGGAACTCTTCGCCGGCTTTCACCATGGCGGGAGCCGTGAGAGCACCGGCCTTGAGGTCGGCGGCTTCGGGTGTGGCTACGGTGTTGGTGGGCGCAGTCTCACCTTCGGGATAAACCGTGGTGACGAAGAAGCGGCGCACGGGGATCAGCGGCGCACCCGGCTCGGAGAGATTGTCGCCGGCGGCGTCGGCCAGTGAGCGGACAGTCTCTTCGGGGAGAGCCGGAACGGTGAATGTGCCGGTTGTGACAGGGATTACTTCATCGTTGAGGCGTCCCACACCCTCTTCATACACATTGTATCCGGTGGCGTTCACTGCCACAACTTCTTTGATGGAGATGTCGTCGACCCACATGGCCATATCGGTTCCATATTCACTGTTGTTGAGCTGAATGGCGATATGTCTGGCGTTCGATGGAATGTTGTTGACGTTGATGCGCACCATCTTGTCTCCATAAAAATCGCTATAGGAAGATGAGGTGTTTATGTTTAGGTTGGATGCCAGCCGATGATTGTAGTCAAATCCTGCGGTGGGGTCGTCGGGGTTGATTTCCTGGTCGGTCCAGTACACTATGTAGCCGTAGCGGGCGTAGGTATAGTAGTCCACATACTGTGCGCCCAGAAGGAACGAAAGTTCTCCTTTGTTCCCTTGTGCAAACTCCAGAACGGGAGAGATGATCCAGTCGTTCTGTTCGTCACCATACGAGTTGCCGCAGTAGTTCACGCCGAGGACTTTGGTGCCGTCGGCGTCGGCGGGCTTGTCGGCGACTGTAGCTACGGTGAGTTTTGTAGTGGGGGCTGCGGGCTGAGCCTCGGCGGCGCCGAGGTTGTCCTTGTCGAGTATCATCCAGCCGTTGATATTGTCGGTGGCTCCGTCAGCGCAGTCTTCGAATGACTCCTTGATTTCAAGGAGGGGACGGTCGGGGTCAACGAGCGGAGTCCAGGAGAGCTGCACCGATTTGTCGGGCTGCACGGCGAACTTGAGGTCGGTTGTGGCGGGGCAGTCGGTGTAAACAAGGAATCGGGGTATGATTGTGGCTTCGGACGAGGAGTTGTTCCCGGGGTTGTCGTCGGCAGCGCACTGTACTTCGAGTTTAAACTTGTATTCCTCCACATCTTTCACTTCCATTGCGGTGAAGGGAAGTGTCAGGCTGAATGTTTGGCTCTTGAGCGAGGGGAGATCGACAGTTTCGGGGAGGACGATTTCGCCGGGATAGTCGGTGATGAGGCTGATGGTGTAGTCGGAGGCCGATACGAATTCGGCGCCTTTGTTGGCTACGGTGAAGGTTAGCTCCGTGGAGTTACCTGAAATCACGTCGCGTGGCACGGAAATCTCGCCGGCTTCGAGGTCACACCCTTCAAGGTTGAATACCTGCACGTTGTCTATGGCCATGGCGTAGTCGTAGGCCGAAATTGATGTGAACGCCAGGCGGATGTTGTCGTTGGCTCCTTCCACGGCTTCGGCGAGGCTGAATGTGTAGTTGCGCCATCCTGAGCTTTCGCCGTTTTCAAGCGATGCCGAGATGTGCCCCCCCTCGAAATCGGTCCACTCGCCGCCGTCGCGGGAGTACTGCACTTTCATCGAATCGGCGCCGGAACGTTTGTAGAACCAGAAGCTGAGCACGCCGTTGATTATGCTGTTGATGTCGATGGAGGCGGTGTAGAGACGGGAGCTATGGCCTCTGGAGGCATAGTAGCTGTTGTACCATACGAGGCCGCCATCCTCGTCCTGAGGCGTGCATGTAGGATTGCTGCCGATGTTTTTCGCCTCCCATTGATAAGTACCCGAAATCAGCTCCACGCTCCAGCAGGCATTGAGTGCGGGATTGCCTTCGCTGTCGACGAACGAGTCGGCGAACGGCAGATGGAGCTTGCCAATTTTGATGGCGTTTGATTCGGCGGGAGTGGAGGTCTTGATGCCGTATTTCACGGTCACGCGGTAGGTGAGGTTCACAAGAGTCTCGGAGGTGATGCTCTCGCTGAAAGTGGTTGCCGCAAGGTTGGTGGCTACGACAGTCTCGGCGTCGCCGAGCACGCGGGTTACATCGTAGGAGAGTTGCGTGGGGTCGAGATCTATGTCGTGAATACCGGTGTCGGGAGCCGTCCATGTCAGGGTGGCGGTTGTGCCGTTGTGTGTCAGGGTCACATCGGATGCTGCCTTGGGTTCTTCGGGGCCGATGTAGGCGCTGAGGTTGATGCGCCCTGAGGCTTCGGTGCCGGAGATGGCTTCCACATAATATACTACTGTGCCGGCAGGGGCGCTGTCGTCGGTCCAAGTCACTGTCTCGCCTGCCGTTGCGTTATCGTTCTGCACCAGCATGGGGTCGGAGTCGCCCGAGCCCATCAGGAGGCGGTAGATTTTGTAAGTGAGGTTGTCGCCGAGGTCATCGCCCCCCTGGTTTTGGGTGGGCATGGTGAACGATACGGTGGCTTTCAGCGCTCCCGAGGGGTCGGGAGTCACTTCAAGGCCGGTGGGCGCGAGCGGTTCTGTCGGCGAGCCGTAGTCCATCAGCTTGAAGTTGTAGATGCGTGCGGCATCGAGGGAGTGGAGCGAGATCTTGTAGTTACCGGCTTCCTGCACCGTGATGTTGACCCTCTCGGTCTTGTCTGTGGATGCTGTCGTCTCAAAGCCGAATCCGCGCAACTCTTTGAGTACGGTGAAGGTATGAGGATCGGTGCCCTGACCGAAGAGAACGTCGATCGAAGCTTTGGAGCCCGAGGATTGGGAATACATCGAGGGCTGGAGGGTGAGCACATACTGGTGCCCGGGCTGGAGTTCGATGTCAGGAGTGACAAGGTACTCATCATATTCAGAAGAATACATGTCGTTGAGCTGCAGGTACATCGGGTAGCCGTAAGTCATTGACCAGGGTCGTGATGTGCGGCCTCCTTCGATGTCGCTCAGCCATGTGCATTGGTTCAGATACTGGACGGCGGAATACGCTGTAAGGTCGACCAGCGTAACCGGATCAGCGGCTTGCATCCTTGCCGGCAAAGCCGTCAGGGCGAGCAGGCAGAACAGAAGTGCGCGTGAGAATAATTTCTTCATGCTGATTTATTGGAAAAAACGGGTTTGGATGATTTTGAGGGAGGGGGGTGTCGGCGCTTCTCCCGGGAGAAGTATTATAAGACAAGGGCATGCCCTTGTCTTATAATGTAACTGTGCAGATGTCAGTCGTGTACGGGGCGCACCTGATAGCCGCCTGCGCGCGATCCCCAGCGTTTGATATCGGGGCTCGAGAAGGAGGCGCCGTAGCCGTTGCGTCCGGCGTAGAGTATGTAGCTGCCAGAATCGTTGCCTGATTCGGATTCGCCCGAACGGATAATCACGGATTCGTTGCCGCGGTAGGAATAACCTTTATATCCGATGGAGTCGTAGGCGGGGATGGTGATGGAGTTGCCGTTGGGTCCTGTGACTTTAGCTCCGGAGGTGGTGAATTCCCAGGTGCACTCGTCGATCAGCTCCTGGAGCTCGGCTTTGGTGGGCATGCGCCAGCCGTCGCCGAGGATCTGTGTGGCGCAGTCATATTCTGTGCCGCAGATGTTCGCGCCGGTGTCGAAGTATTCGCCCGGGTCGGCGGCAGTACCGCCGTAGGGATTCCAGAGAGTGTAATTGTAGACGTGGGTGTATGGCTTCTCGAACATCTCGCCCCAGCAAAGGAAAGCGCCGCGTCCGGCGGGGGAGGAGGCTCCGAGGTTGCACGAAGCCCACTTGACACCCGAGGGGAGTCCGAGGTCGATCATTTCAGGCGCTTTGTCCGACACGTTGCTCTGATCGGGCACGGGGCCGTAGACGGCTCGGACGTTGAACCCTACTTCGGGATAGTCATATCCGTCGGCCATCTGGTAGTTGGCATCGAGACATGCGCGGTAGTTGCGACATTCCTGAGTGGAGGCTCCGGGCTGGAATTCCACCTCTGAGGCGGTCCAGAGGAAGGCGTTGGTGCCGTCGTGGGTGTGCTCGGCGTCGACCATGTTGCCCGCGCAGGGGAAGAAGATGGTGTTGCCGTTGACTTTGGAGGTGCCGAGCATACCTGACACCCCGTTGATGCCTGTTTTCTGCCAGGAGCATCCGAAAATCAGCTCGTTGAATTCCTCACGGGTGGGCATGCGCCACTGCTCTCCCCATTTCATGTGTGCCACATCGTAGTAGGAACCGGTGATGGTTGTGCCGAGGCGGTAATATTTTTCCCATTCGTCGCAGTCCCAGTCGTTGTAGTCCGGGTAGTACCACTGGTATGTTTCCAGCGAGTATTCCTCCTTAGGTTCGGTTTCGCCGTAAGCGTAGAAGTTGCCGGCCTCCTCGGGTGCGGTGGCGCCCATGTTGTAGGTGGCCCATTTTACCGAGAGCCCGAGGTCGACCATTCGGTCGCCGGGCTGCGGTCCGGGATCTTCCCCTTCGCCTTCGAATGTGATCTTCACTATATCGCTGACTTTGCGGGTCTCGGAAGAGCCGTCGGCCAGGTGTATACGCATAATCTTCTGAGCCTGGGCGCATGATGCTATGCCTGCGAAGGTAAGCGCCAGCAACAGATATTTGTTGATCTTCATAGGAAAGTAACTGTTCGTAATTATTTTATATCAACAGGTTGTGACAGCGGAGCGCGATGTGTATCTGCGTCGTGTCAGAAGGATACTTTTGTTACGAATCCTGCCACCCGTACGATGTATATGCCGGAGGCCATGTTGCGGAGGTCGAGCGAGTAAGTTCCGGAGGCGGTGGTGTTGACAACCATGCGGCCGTCGGTGGTGTATACGCTCACGGGAGCGTTGTCGGGTACGTTTGAGAAATTCAGTGAGCCGTTGTCCATGGTCATGACGATTCCGGGAATCTCGGTTTTTTCAACCGAAGTGGGAACGTCAACGAAGTCGATTGACTCCACATTGTTGAAGTCGAAGGTGACCCCTGCGGGATGCGCCGTGGAGGTGACGGTGAAGCGGGCGGCATGCATCTGCAGCTCGGGTTGAGTGTCGAAAAGGAAGGTTACGGCCTCGCCGGAAACTGGTTGAACGCGCACGGCGGTGGGCGCATCGGCTGCCGATGCGACGAAAGCTACCGTCAGGACTAAAAGAAGTAATAGTTTTCTCATGTATATGTTATTTGTAATTCTGTATAATCGGGTGTGATGTCAGCAAAATATGTGAAAAATGATGCATAATGTTTGCGATATGCAAAATTATGCATCTTTGAGATAAATACGCATCAATAACGGTTAAAAGATGTTAATAGGTATTCTGTGGTGGCATTTTGCAGTGAAAAAACGGTGTGTTCTGGCGATTGTGCTGCGGCCGGGGGTGCGTCATGAAAAATAGAGCGCGCCGCAGAAAGCGGCGCGCTCGTCGGTCGTTATAAGATTGTCAGGCTACGGATCAGTCGGCGATCTTGGCCTTGATGAACTCGCGGTTGAGGCGGGCGATGTTGCTCAGGGAGATGTTCTTGGGACACTCGGCAGCGCAGGCGCCGGTGTTGGTGCAGTTGCCGAAGCCGAGCTCGTCCATCTTGCGCACCATTGCTTTGGCGCGGCGTGCGCGCTCAACCTGGCCCTGGGGCAGGAGTGCGAACTGGCTTACTTTTGCAGCCACGAAGAGCATGGCGGAGCCGTTCTTGCAGGCGGCCACGCAGGCGCCGCAGCCGATGCAGGTGGCGGAGTCCATGGCCTCGTCGGCGATCTCCTTGGAGATGGGGAGGTTGTTGGCATCCTGTGCGCCGCCGCAGTTGAACGACACGTAGCCGCCGGCCTGCTGGATCTTGTCGAAGGCGTGACGGTCGACCATGAGGTCGCGGATCACGGGGAAAGCTGCCGAGCGCCAGGGCTCGATTGTGATTTCGTCGCCGTCGTTGAACTTGCGCATGTGGAGCTGGCATGTGGTGATGCCCTGCACGGGGCCGTGGGGATGGCCGTTGATGTAGAGGGAGCACATGCCGCAGATGCCCTCGCGGCAGTCGGAGTCGAACACTACGGGTTCCTCGCCTTTCTCCACGAGCTGCTGGTTGAGCATGTCGAGCATTTCGAGGAAGGAGGAGCCGGTGGATACGTTGTCAACGCGATATTTGACGAACTGACCCGGCTCTTTGGGCCCACGCTGACGCCAAATCTTGAGGTTTACGCTAATTGTATGTTCCATATCTGTATATCAGTGTGGGGAGTGTTACGATTTGTAGTTACGTGTCTGAACCTGGATGGCCTCGTACTTGAGGGGCTCCTTGAGGAGGACGGGCTTCTCGTTGTCGCCGGTGAACTTCCAGCAGCCCACGTACATGTAGTCCTTGTCGTTACGGGCGGCCTCGCCGTCGGCGGTCTGGTATTCCTCACGGAAGTGAGCGCCGCACGATTCGTTGCGGTGCAGTGCGTCGATGGCCATCATGCGGGCGATCTCGAGGAAGTCCTCCAGGCGGAGAGCTTTCTCCAGCTCGGTGTTGAGCGAGTCGGCGTCGCCTACGATGCGGAGGTCGGTGTAGAACTCCTTCTTGATGGCGGCGATCTCGTCTACAGCCTTGACGAGCGACTGGAGGGTACGGCCCATGCCGACGAGGTTCCACATCACGTGGCCCAGCTTCTTGTGGATCTGGTCGGGCGACTTCGTACCCTTGATATCCATGAGCTTCTTGATGCGGGCGCGCACATCTTTCTCGGCCTTGTCGAACTCGGGTGCGTCGGTCTTGAAGCGGGGCACCTTGATCTGGTCGGAAAGGTAGTTCTGCATTGTGTAGGGGAGCACGAAGTAACCGTCGGCCAGACCCTGCATGAGGGCGGAGGCGCCGAGGCGGTTCGCGCCGTGGTCGGAGAAGTTGCACTCGCCGATGGCGAAGAGGCCCTTGATGGAGGTCTGGAGCTCGTAGTCTACCCAGATACCGCCCATGGTGTAGTGGGAGGCGGGGAAGATCATCATCGGGGTCTCGTAGGGGTTGTCGTCGGAGATCATCTGGTACATGTCGAAGAGGTTGCCGTAGCGGTCGGCCACAGCGTCCTTGCCCAGACGGTCGATGGCATATTTGAAGTCGAGGTAAACGGCGTTGCCGGTACCTACGCCGTAGCCGGCGTCGCAGCGTTCTTTGGCGGCACGTGAGGCGATGTCGCGGGGGCAGAGGTTACCGAAGGCGGGATAGCGGCGCTCCAGGTAGAAGTCGCGGTCCTCGTCG